>CAZHEW010000472.1:0-3005 GCA_964531815.1 uncultured Verrucomicrobiota bacterium | reverse complement strand
GATAGCTCCGCCTGGTTGGATTGGTGCGCAAGGGCGGTTACCGGGGTAGCTACCCTCCCTGGGTATTGGGGACTCCTGACGAGGGGTTGGACCGCGCTGTGGACCGCTGTTCCTGGTGCGAGCCGTTCCCGAGCGACCGATACCGGGTGCAATACCTCTTTGCCCTCTACGGGAAGCTGTCCCCCGCCGCTGGTCGCCGCCGCCAAACCGGTCATGGGGCGCCGGAAAGAGAAAGGGGCGCAGCCTGCCGCCGCGCCCCAATGGCGCTTTGATATGCTGAGAAGCCCTATGGGAGCAATGACATGATCCGGTAGAAAGATGTGTCGCCAGCCAGGGGCACCGTCTTGCTGGCTGTCGCATCACCGGCGATCACGTCGCCTTCAGCATCCGACCAGGTCGAGCCTGGCAAGACCAGTTTGCTTTGCACGCGGTAGATGGCTCCCGGTTCCGCTGTCCAGGTCAGCGTGATCTCGTTTGCCGTGAGCGTCGGGGTCTTGAGCACTGGCGGCGGAGGCAGCGAGGGTGGGGCGGTTTCGGTCAGCGGGACCATGGCCCAATCTATGCTTGCATTCTGCGGATTGGGCGTGCCCTGTTCCGAGACCGGGCTGATCTGCGGGATAACCACCGCATGGGTCGCTTCGGGGGGCGGCGGTGGAACATCCACCTGAATACTCGCCGTGGGGGTGAGCATCGGGTCGGGAATGGCAAAGCCCGCGTCAACCCGGATCGGATTGCGGACGCCGGTGCGGTTAAGCTGGTCAAGTTCCACGGCGTTGGTGTAGTACTCGATTGCGAGCCCGCTTACGAAGACATTGTTCGTGAGACCGGGCACGATCGGCAGGATGTTGGTCAGGCCGATGCGTGGAATCGGCTGCAGCAGTGCCTGCCAGCCAATGCTGACCTGCGGCACCCAGCCCCACCAGCTCAACCCATACGGGTTCCACCACCCCCAATTCAGGAACGGCGGGAAGATCCCCGGCCCTTCAAAGCCAACATGCACCCATTGGCCTGGGCCTACCGCGCCCCCGGACCAGTCCATGACCGTGTTGCCGGAGCCGTCCCAGTCCCAGCCAAAGGTATTGAATTGCCCGGCAGTGCCACCGAGGCCGTTGAAGTTAGCCCGGATGCCCCATGGCCCGGGCAGGATCACCCGCAGGTTGTTGTAGGGGTAATACGAGGGAATCCAGAAGTCCTTGTTGCAGGCCCAAGTCTGCGAGGTGGTCAGCATGAAGGACAGTTCGCGTTTGCGGCCCTGAGGGTCCGTGATGACCTGCCACGGCCCGGCGGGCACCGGGTAGGTCCCGCCAAAGGTCAGCCAGGTGGGCGAGTAGACCGCGAAGTCGTTGTAGTGGTCGGGTGTGGTCTTCCAGCCGAACACGCGGCCCGGGGCCGTTTTGGTTACGACCGACAGCCAGTAGACCTTGGGCAGTTGGGGTGTGCCCAACTGGCGGAACGGGTTCCGGGGGAAGAAATCGTATTTCCAGATTTGGCGGTCCTGGCCGATGATCCTGGGGGGCGCATTGGGATCCAGGAATAGTTCCTGCGGCACTTGTTGCTGGACGCTGGCGCGGTACTGACCGGGCGAGAATTGCTGCCACCACAGTAGCTGGCCGGGCTGGCTGGGCACGTTGTTCACGGCGGGCACATCGCTCCAGATGCCAACCCAAAATGTGGGCCAGTAATCCACCAGGTCGTCTTTCCAGGAGCCCCACACGTGGATGTCCGTCACCGGTCCAGTGCGAGTGCAGATGAAATCATCCGCCAGCAAAGTGGCGGGACCGGTGTTTGTGAGCCAACTGTTGAGCACGTCCATGCCCCGGATGGTCGGGTCTGGGTTCTGGCGGAACTTGACGACGTTCCCGGGCGTAGGCCAGGGCTGCGGCCATCCGAAGCGAGCATTCACTGCGATCCGGAACAGCGGCAAGGTCGGGTGGATGACGCTTCCCGGCGGGGCGAGCACTTCGAGAAACACATCGAAGAAGCTGTCGGGTGCGTGGTAGGACGGCGGCGGCGAGTTGGTGTTGAACTTTACGCCCTGGCCCTCCGGGATGCGGAAGGACATCTGGACGAACTGCCGTTCCTGGCCGGGCACATCCGCTTCCCAGAACACGTCGAAGAATGAATCCGTGCGCCAGACCACAGTGGGCGCGCTGGGTAGCGGCAGCGGCAAGCCGCCGGCGGTGCTGATCTCGGTGAAGATGTCGAAGAAGCTCGACATCCCCATCGGCATTTCCAGAAACACATCAAAGAAGGAGTTGACTCCCGGGTCGCCAACACCCCCGCCGGAATCGGACCCGACCATGCGGGTGGGCACCAACGGCAGCGCGCTTTTCACCCGCAAACTGATCTGCTCGACGGGCTCGAAAGGCAGTGCCGATGCGCCGACGTTCGCAACCACCCCGTTTGGGGGCGGGTAAGGCGGGCCCTGGCTGGACTCGAGGAAGATATCGAAGAAGGAATCAACCTGGTAGGCCTGGACGGGCACGGCCAAAGCCAATAGCACAAGCGCACAAGCGACAGTAAGGGCTGATCCAAAGCAGTGGTCATTCGTTGCTTTCATTCGGTCTCCGTTTCTGCGGCCACTCCTGACAATTTTTCGCCCCACCATCCAAACACAAGCAGCCAGCTCCGTGGCCACAAGATCCAGCCCTCGTGATGGCCGGTGGCGCCGGCACGGCGCCGGCAGCAATCACGTCCCTAACAAATCTCCAGGTGCGTGTCAACTATATTATTCAGATTAGTTTTGCCCTGCGGGGACGGGGCCCATCGCGGTCTGAAAGCCGGGGAGTCGCAGTCAATGACCTCGTGTGCCGGACACCCGGGAGTTTTCACTTTCCGCATCCGCGGCCCTTGCTACCCTCCGCCCATGCCGCTCTCCTGGAACGAGATTCGCCACCGCGCCATCGCCTTCAGCAAGGAATGGCAGGGCGAAACGCGCGAAGCCGCCGAGCGCCAATCCTTCTGGAACGACTTCTTCAACGTCTTCGGCGTCCGCCGCCGCACCG
>CAZHEW010000471.1:0-3009 GCA_964531815.1 uncultured Verrucomicrobiota bacterium | reverse complement strand
CCCCCCGTCCCAATACCGTAACGGGCGTTTGACTAATCGAGAGGGATTGCCCAACATGGCCCGCAGTTGTCAGTAAGGTTCCAAATCACGTTAATACACGAATATGCCTCCCAAGACTGCTGAGAAATCTGTTGCCGCCGACACCAAAGCGGCCGAAGCCGCCAAGGCGTCCGCCGCGCGCCAGCGCGACCTCGATGCCGCCATTTCCTCGATTACAAGAGCTTACGGCGACGGCAGCATCATGCGCCTGGGCGATGCGCGCGCCCTCCGGCAAATCGAGGTCATCCCGACCGGCGCGCTGGCGATGGACCTGGCGCTGGGCGTCGGCGGCATCCCGCGCGGGCGCGTGGTGGAAATCTTCGGCCCCGAGTCCTCGGGCAAGACCACCCTCATGCTGCACGTGATCGCCAATGCCCAGAAGGGCGGCGGGCTGGCGGCGTTCATTGATGCCGAGCATGCCCTCGACCCGGCCTACGCCAAGAAGCTGGGCGTGAACCTGGACGACTTGCTGGTGTCCCAGCCCGACAGCGGGGAGGAAGCCCTGTCCATCTGCGAGACGCTCGCCCGGTCCAACGCGCTCGATGTGATCGTCATTGACTCGGTCGCCGCGCTGGTGCCCAAGGCCGAGCTGGAGGGCGAGATGGGCATGGCGACGATGGGCATGCAGGCGCGGCTGATGAGCCAGGCCCTGCGCAAGCTCACCGCCATCCTGGCCAAGGCCAAGACCACCTGCGTCTTCACCAATCAAATGCGCGAGAAGGTCGGCGTCATGTTCGGCAACCCCGAGACCACCCCGGGCGGCAAGGCGCTCAAGTTCTACGCCAGCGTCCGCATTGACATCCGCCGCAAGGAAACGCTCAAGGACGCCGCCGGCAACGCCGTCGGCAACCACGTGAAGGTGAAGATCGTCAAGAACAAGGTCGCCCCGCCCTTCGCCGAGGCCGAGTTCGACATCGTCTACGACCACGGCATCAACAAGGAAGCCAGCATCCTGGATGTCGGCGTCGAATCCGGCGTGGTGGACAAGAAGGGCGCCTGGCTGCAGTTCGAGGGCGAGCTGATCGGCCAGGGCAAAGACGCCGCGCAGAGGGCGCTGGCGGAGAAGCCGGAGTTGGCCGCCAAAATCGTCAGCGCGATCATGGCCCGCCGCACCGCCGCCCCCGCCGGGCCGCAGTAGCCCGGATTCCCAGCCGGCTCCGCCGCCGACCTGGTAATCAAGCTGTTTCGCCTCTGGCAAAAGGGCGGGGGGCCCGGCCATCCTGATGCCTGGCTCGACCCGGCCTTGCCGTCCTGGACCCGCCTGCCAGTGGCTGTCCCGATTGCCCGGCAATCGGTGCTTTGGCCCTGGCGCCACCAGGACCCGGCCGGCAGGCTGCTGGCCGCAACCGCGCATTGCGAAGGGGTTGAGGTGTGGCACACGGATACCGTGCTCAAAGCCTTGACCGGCTTCCCCAATCGCTGCTTCGAGAATGTTCGGGGGTGGATTCCTCAGCTTGCCGCCTGCCCGCCATAGAAGGCGTCTATCTTGTCGGCGACATCCTTGTAGCCCACATCCACGGCGTAGATGATCTTAAACTGCGCGATGGCGTCGTCGCGCTTGCCCATCTTCTCAAACACGGAGCCCAGCAGGTAAATCAGCTCCTTCTTCTCCTCGTCGAAGACCGCCTTTTCCTTGATGGCGTCCTGGAGGGTGCTGGCCGCCAGGTCATGGATGCCGCGCCGCGCGAAGCACTGGCCGAGGTAGCTCAACGCCTGGATGCGCCGGTGCGGGTTGCCCTGGGCCTTCTGAAATTCCTTCATGGCCTCGGTGATCTTGCCCGCCTGGAAATAAAGCTGCCCCAGCTCGAAACGGATCTGCAGGTCCGTCGGGAACCGCTCGGCGCGCGTCTGGCACTCGGCGAGCTGGTAGGCCTGCTTTTCGGCTTGGAGCGCCGCCAGCTTCTCGGCGTGGTCCGGCGCGGCCGCGTCGAGCTGCGCCATCTGGTGGTCGTACTTGCGCCTCACCGTGTCCGCAATGTTGCGGTCCAGCGACGCGTCGCCGCCGACTTCGGACGATTTGATCTGGTCGTAGTAGCCCAGCGCGCGGTCGAACTGCTGCTTCTGGGTGTAGAGCTCCGCCAGTTGGCGCAGCAGCTTCAGGTTCCGGGGCTCGGCCTTGAGGCGCGCCTCGTATTCGCTGATGAGGCGCTCGGCGACGTCCTCCGATTTCACCTGCCGGTTCTGCTGTTCCAGCAAAACCGCCTCGTCCTTGTCCTTCAGAATATCGCGATAGGAGCCGGTGCCGTCGGCCAGCGCCTCGTAGCCGCCTTCGTCCAGCGTCTTGCGGGCGGAGAGGTCTTTGAGCGCCTGGCCCAATTCCTGGTCATGGGGAGAGGCGCGGTAGAGGTTCGCGAGGACCGCCTCCGCTTTCCGCACCTCGCCGGCGTTGGCCAGCCCGTGGGCATACTTGACGGCGATGTCCTGGTCGTTGGGCGAATGGGCGACCAGGATTTCCAGCGACAGCACGGCTGTCCTGGGCAGCTCCAGGGCGGTCGCCGCCTCCACCGCCAGCTTGTGGGCGGCGGAGTTGGACGGATCGCCATTGAGGACTTGCTCGGCAATCTTCAGCGCCTCGGCCGGGTCCTTGCCCAGGGCCAGGCGGCCCTTGGTAATCAGCGGCGACGAGCCCGCGCTGCTCATGATCTTCTTGAAGAAGCCGCGCCCGCTGCCGGCTTTGCGGGTTTGGGCGTTGCGCAGCGCCTTGCGGCACTCGTAGAGGCCGGGCTCTTTGGCCAGCACCTGGTTGAATAGATCAATCGCGTAGTCGAGGTTTTCCCGCTGCACGGCGTCATTGCCTTTGGTGAAGAGCATGCGCAGCTCGCGCGGAAGTTCGTTCAAACTCTTTTCTGGCATAAGCGAGTCTTGGCACCTTTGGCTGAAAAAAGCCAGCGCATTTCCCGGTTGGCTTCCACCCAGTAGGGCGCACCTTTTCTGGTGACTAAGTCCTTGCGCCACGGGGGTCTGACACTT
>CAZHEW010000470.1:0-3024 GCA_964531815.1 uncultured Verrucomicrobiota bacterium | reverse complement strand
GTGCATTCGGACACCGTGGGCGGCACGGAATACAGCGCCGACTACGCCTATTTCCTCGAAAAAAGCCTGCGCCAGGCGTTCGGCCAGCAGTTCATTTCCGCGCTGGGCCTCGGCACGTGCGGTGATCTCAACCACATCAACGTAAACGAACCCGCCACGCCGAGGCCGAAGTTCGAGATCACGCAGCGCATTGGCGGCACGCTGGGACAGGTCGTGATTGAGCAATCGCAGAGCCTGCCGGTTGTCACCCGACCGGCGCTGGCGGCACGCAGCACGACGATTCAGGTGCCGTTCCAGCAGGCTACAGCGGAGCAGGTTGCCGACGCACGCAAGATCATGGAGAGCTTCAGCGACGCCAGCGTGCCTTTCCTCGACAAGGTGGCGGCTGTGCGCACGCTTGATTTGGCCGGCCTGAGCCCCCTCTACCCGATGGAAGTGCAGGCGTTTCGTCTCGATGCCGACACCGCAATTGTCTGCCTGCCGGGGGAAATCTTCGTCGAGTTGGGCCTGGCCATCAAGCGAGCCTCACCGTTCAAGCGAACGCTGGTGGTGGAGATCAGCAATGATCGCCCGAGCTATGTCCCCACGCTCAAGGCATTCCATGAGGGCAGCTACGAAGTCACCAATGCCCGCGTCAAACCGGGCGCGGGTGAGATGCTGGTGGAGGCGGCGGTGGGATTGTTGAAGGAACTGAAGCCGTAGGCGGCCCCCCGCGATTGTTATGTGCGTCGTCCTGCGAAAGCCGGTTTCCGTTCTCTTCGCAAGGCGCCAGAACATCCAACATCCAGCATCAAATCTCCAACATTCGGTAATGGCCCGAGTGGCGTTCCCGGCGGGTTCGGTATTGGATGTTGGACGTGGGCTGTTCCCTTTCAACTCAGGGGCTCCATGCACGAAGGTTCTCAGCCTTCGGACGTCGGCCTTATCCCAATGAACGCCTCTCGCTCCGCCAGCCCCGGCCTCCTGCCGACCCTCGGCCTCTTTACCACGGTGATGCTGGTCGTTGGGGGCGTCATCGGCTCGGGCATTTTCCGGAAGCCCGGCGTGATGGCCGCGCAAGTCGGCTCGCCGGAGCTGTTGCTCGGCGTCTGGGTGCTGGCTGGCGTGCTCACCCTGTTCGGCGCGCTTACCAACGCCGAAATCGCCAGCATGATCCCCGAAACCGGCGGCCAGTATATTTACTTCGAGCGGATGTATGGGCCGCTCTTCGCGTTCCTTTACGGCTGGGCCATCTTCGCCATCATCCAATGCGGTTCGATTGCCGCCATCACCTACGTCTTCGCGGAATACGCCACGCAGTTCGTTTCGCTGCCCGAGTTGCCGCCGGCGATTGCCGCCTGGTCGCTTCACGTGCCATTCGTGGGCGATGTCTCGCCCCTCAAAGAGATTGGCATCAAGGGCCTGGCCGCGACGCTGATTGTTCTGCTGACGATCATCAACTACCTCGGCGTGCGGTTCGGCGGCCTGGTGCAAAACGTGTTCACTGTGGTCAAAGTCGCCGCGATGCTGCTGCTGGTGGCAGGCGCGTTTTGCCTGCCGGCTGGCGGCACAGCCGCCAATCTGACCAACCCAAGCGCCACGATTCATCTGAGCGGCCTGGCGCTGGTGGCCGGTATCGCCGCGGCGCTCCAGGGCGCCTTCTGGGCCTACGATGGCTGGAACAAGCTCACCTACATCGCCGGCGAAGTAAAACAGCCCCAGCGCAACATCCCGTTGGGCCTGCTCTGGGGTATGCTCACGGTCACGGTCATCTACCTCCTCATTAACGTCGCCTACGCCTACGTGCTGCCTATTGACCAAATGGCCCAATCGAAACTCGTCGCCGCCGACGTGGCGGAACGGTGTTTCAGCGGCGGCGGACGCTGGATCGCCGCCGCGGTGATGATCTCCACGTTCGGTACTGCCAACGCCACCATTCTCGCCACGGCGCGCCTCTACTTCTCGATGGCGCAGAAAGGCTGCTTCCCGCGCCGCCTGGCCAACGTCCACCCGCGTTTCCGTACTCCCGCCGCCTCGCTCGTCGTGCAAGGAGCCTGGAGCATCCTCTTGCTGCTCAGCGGCACCTTCGACACCCTCACCGACACGCTTATCTTCGTAAGCTGGGTCTTTTACGCCCTGGGCGCTTACGGCATCTTCGTGTTGCGTCGGAAGATGCCCGACGCACCCCGCCCTTACAGAGTTCCCGGCTACCCGCTGGTGCCGTGGATTTTTGTCATCTTCTCCGCGCTGTATCTCCTCTTCACGGTGTACAACGATGTGATCGGCTACCGGGCGGCAGTGGCCGCGGGCACGCCGGCGTTGATCAACTCTGCCTTCGGCACCGCCCTAACGCTGGTCGGTGTTCCCATTTACATCTTCTACCGCGCTCGACAGCGACGGCAGCCCCAGGGCGAACGACCCGGAAAACCATGACGCCATCCCCGCAAGGCGCGGCGTCAGGCGCCCCGAGCGCGCGCAGGTGGCCGGCTTGACCCATTTAAGTGCCTACGCCTTGTTCAGGATGGCGGCAATATCGGAATCGGCATCCTTGATCGGCGTGAGGTTGAACTTCTCGACCAGCACGTTCAGGACGTTGGGCGTGACAAACGCCGGCAAGGTCGGCCCCAGCCGGATATTGCGCAGGCCCAGGTAGAGCAGCGTCAGGAGCACCGCCACCGCCTTCTGCTCATACCACGAGATCACCAGTGACAACGGCAGGTCATTGACGCCGCAGTTGAAGGCTTTGGACAACGCCACCGCAATTTGGATGGCGGAGTAGGCGTCGTTGCACTGCCCAATATCCAGCAAGCGCGGTATCCCGCCGATGGTCCCGAAATCCAGCTTGTTGAAGCGATACTTGCCGCAGGCCAGGGTCAGGACGACACAATCCTTCGGCAGCTTCTCGGTAAACTCGGTGTAGTAGTTGCGCCCCGCCCGCGCGCCGTCGCACCCGCCGACGAGGAAGAAATGCCGGATCGCGCCGCTCTTGACCGCCTCGATCACTTTGTCCGCGACGCTCATCACCGCGTTGTGGCCGAAGCCGAC
>CAZHEW010000469.1:0-3029 GCA_964531815.1 uncultured Verrucomicrobiota bacterium | reverse complement strand
CCATCTGCTGGTGCCGTCGGGCCGGGGCGGGGGACACGTCCGCGGCTGGCCCGTCGTGACGTGTGCCGGGTGCTTCACCTACGAGCCCCCGGACGGAATCGTGTGGAGTGCGGAGTGCGGAATGCGGAGCGCGGAATGAGAACGGGGGCTTGTTACCGCAGTAACACGTTTTGTGGACCTATACAGGTGAAATGAAAACGAAGAGCATTACGGGAGCAGAAACACCGCGGCGCGCAACCCCGCGCCGGTTCAACGCCGGTTGCCTGCGGCATGTCCGCGCCTTCCTCCGGAAATGGGAAGCGCGGGAAGCGGAAGGCCGCAGCGCGGAGTCCGGGGTTCAGGGTCTTAAGTTCAGGCTGCGGCGTTTGCCGGGCCGTTCTGCGGCGGCGGAATACCTGTCGCGGTTCCTGGGCGTCGCTTCGGCGGCGGCGCTGCTGGCCAGCGGGTGCGCCGGGCCGCGCCCGCTCAGGGGCGGCAAGGCGGTGGTCACCCGCAAGCCGGCGGGGATTATCGAGCAAACCCTGGTGCAGGGCGAGAATGCGGCCCAGGCCACCCGGCAGAACGAGGAGAACGTGAAGGTCCGCAGCTACACCGTGCCCGCGGGCTCACGCGTCGAGCAGTCTCCGGCGCCAGCCGCGGCGGCCGCGCCGGGTGGTCCCGCCGGGGTCGGCGGGCAGGAACGCCCGCTCCCCGGCGCACAGCCCGCGACGGCCTTCGTGCTGAGCGCGCCAATGCCGGTGGTCGAGCGCGAGGAGACTCGCGCGCGGACCGAGCTGGGGGCCGCGCAGAAGGACACCGCGCGGGAGTTGGGCGCCCGGCTTTCGAGCCTCAAGGGCATTGTCTGGGTGGGCGCCGGGCTGTTCGTGCTCGGGCTGGCGTCGCTGGTATGGCCGCCGCTCAAGGCGGTCATCGGGAGCGTGACGACCAGCGCGGCGATGCTGCTGGGCGGGCTGGCGCTGATGGTTCTGCCGACGATGGTGGTGGGCAATGAGTTGCTGGTCCTGGGTGGGGTGGCGCTGGCTGTGGGCGGCTGGTTCCTGGCGCATCGCCACGGGCGGTTGCGCGGGATTGTCGCCGCCACAAAGGCGGAGCCGGCGGCGGAGACCGGAACCGAGAAGCGCTGAGCCTTTATAAGGAACACTCGAACCAGGTTTTGACCGCAGACACAAGGCAACCTATGAGCACCAACCTTAATTCCCCGGTGTCCTCTTCGCGCGCCCTTTCGGGCGAAGGCTGGGCGGCGATTGTCGGGGCCGTCGGCTCGGCGTTTTTGCTGGTGAAGAGGCTTCTGAGCCCGCGGCCACCCAGGCCGGAGCCGATGAGCCGGGCCGATTTCTACGCCGAGATGCTGGACATTCGGGAGCGGCTGCACGCCGGGCACCTGGCGACGCTGGAGAAGCTGGACGTCAACCACCGCGAGTTGCTGGCCGCCCTGGAGCGGCTGAGCGCCCGCGTGAACGTGCTCGAAGCGGGCGTCGCCCGCCTAGACGAGCGCACCGCGAATCGCCATGCCGCCCTTCGTTAAGACGCGGCGGATTCCATCGCCGGGAGGGCGAGCGTCCACTCGATCCCAAACCCCTCGGGGCCGACTCGGGAAACAGGGCTCGCGAGGAGGCACGCCCTCCCGGGCGGACAATTTTGGCGCGTGCAGTTTGGCTGGTCCACGGCGGCTTGCCGCCGGGGGACCACGCGCGCCGTTTACCAACCACACAAGAATAGAAAGAGTTAGTTTATGAAGATATTAGACATACCGCAGTCCGGGAAACGCGGGCTGTATGTTTCACAGAACAGCCGCAACGGGCTGGTCAGCCGGTCGCTGGTCATCCCGGCCAATCCGCAGACGGATGCGCAGTTGCGGGTTCGCAACTTCCTGCAGACGGTGGCGACGTCGTGGGGCAGCACGCTGACCCAGGCGCAGCGGGATGCCTGGACGGCGGAGGCCAGCCAGCACCAATCCAAGGCGCGGCTGGGCCAATCGGGTCCGCTCACCGGGCTCCAGTTGTATGCCAAGATCAACTGCGCGCTGCTGGTCATCGGCAGCGAGGTGGTCATGACTCCGCCCGCCGCGCCGGTCTTCGACCTGTTGCCGGTGTCCGGGCTGACCATCACCAACGCGGCCGGCGTGATCACGCTGAAGCTGACCACCACCGGCACTCCGGCTGATGGGACGATGCTGTGGGGCGCCAAGCCGTGCAGCCAGGGCATCAACGCCGCCCCCGGGGTGGTGTTTCTGGGGACGCTGGATTCGCCGGTCAACAACGCGATTGACATCACGGCCGCTTACACCGGCAAGTACGGTGCGCCCGCGGTGGGCAAGAAGGTGTTCGTGAAGATCAACCAGAACATCAACGGCTGGGAGGATGTTCCCCGGCAGTTCTGGGCGATTGTGCCGGCAGCCAGCTAACCGGCCCGCCCGCCGGGCTGTTCCCGGGTTCGCCCGGGAGCCGCCAGGCGTCACGGGCAGCCCCGCTCCGGCGGGGCTGCCCCTTCGGGTCAAAACACTCTCCCATCTATGCGCCACGCTGCAATTCACGGGCGCCCCGGCGCGGCAGCCCTGCCCTGGCAGGGGGGGTGCGCCGGGAGCACCGACGGGATTGCGCGAGGCGTTGTTTACCGAACTCTTTATGTCCACCTGGCATGACATTGTTACCTCGCAGCCGCCGGATGCCCGGCTGGTGCTGGCGCGGCGGATTCCCGCCGACTGTCCGCCTTTGGCGGCTTGCTGGGACGCGGCGCGCGCCCGGTTCCTTTGCGGCCCGGAGCGGTGGGCGCTTCCCTGGCAGTTCGCATCGCACTGGCGCCCCCTGGCCGCCAGTCCCGTTTGGCCGCGGCCGCGCAACGGAGCGGCTCCGTGGCAGGACATTTACCTGTGCCCGCCGGCCCATGGGCAGTCGGTCTGGCTGCGGCGCGCCGGCGAGGACACCGCCGCTTTCCGGGCGGTGTTTAACCGGGAGGACAGAGTGTTCACGCTGCCCAACGGGTGGCAGATCCAATGGTATGAGGTTTCGCGGTGGCGCAGCGGTTAGCTC
>CAZHEW010000468.1:1924-3029 GCA_964531815.1 uncultured Verrucomicrobiota bacterium | reverse complement strand
CAATCACCTACTGCGACGGGCATCATGTGCTTTTCGATGACAGCGGCTGCGGCGAAGAGGAGTCCCTCCCAATGCAGGCAACCGCCACGTCGGCGGGTGTGGTAAATGGCCCCGCGAAGAACGACCCGATTCTCACCGACAAGCCGGTCTCCGGCTCGGCCCGGCTGGCCAAGCAGAGCGGCACCACCCTGAACCTGGACCCGCCTCAGAACCACCCCCTCACAACGACGGTGAACGAGCCTGCCGGCGGCTTCCACCTGGCTGGCGAACAGCCCTTGACCGGCGCGGGCTTCGGCCTCGGCCCTGTCACTACTGATTCTGCCGTCTCCCTCCTTACGGACCTCGGCCCCCTCACCCCTTCCCTCTCCCCCTCCGAGGAGGAGAGGGTGCCCTTTAGGGCGGGTGAGGGGTTCAGGGGGACAATGCGCGAGCCGGTAGTTCGGGAGGTTCTCACCCCGAGCGCAGGACCAGCGCTGGAGACGCTGGCGTCCGCAGACAATCCCGCGATCGCCGGCAGTGTCAGCCTCCAAATGAACAAATCAGGCGACACCCCTGCCAGCGATTCGGACGCGGGCAGCGGCCAATCCGGCGGCTCGAACCTCCAACGGAGTGGCTTGTCCGAATCCGCTCAGCCCAAGTTCAACGACCCGATGGCGGCGTTGGAAGCACTGGCGCTCCCGGAGTCTGCCAACGTGAGTGGTCAGGCACTTGAGTTAGGAGTGCTGCCGGGAACCAAGATCCTGGCCCTGCAAACCGAGGGGGATACCACGACCGTGGAGTTTTCGCAGGACATCCTGGGCAGCGACGAACTCGGCACCAAGCTTGACGAAGCCCGGCTGACCGCGGTTTTCAATCAAGTTAGAGCCACGCTGCGCCAATGCGGTTTGGAGGGCAACATACGGCTGCAGGCCGGCGGGAAACTCCTGCACACCTATCTGCCACCGGTCGTGCCGGTTGAGCCGGGACCTGCGCCGAAAGCCACCGCGCCGACCGAACAGGCCGGCAAGTCTCTTGGCGGAAGGAACATCTGTATTGGGCCCAGCCACGGCAGGTTCTGGAACGGGAGCGGGTGGTATTGGCAGCGGTCCGACCCCTGCGGATACGG
>CAZHEW010000468.1:0-1824 GCA_964531815.1 uncultured Verrucomicrobiota bacterium | reverse complement strand
GGTTCTGGAACGGGAGCGGGTGGTATTGGCAGCGGTCCGACCCCTGCGGATACGGAGAAGCGGTGCTGGAAGACCTCAACTCCATAAGACTCATGCAGTTCCTTTACCAATACCTCACGCAGGATGGAGCAACGGTGCATGTTCCCCGCGAGCTGAATGAGAGCAACTGCTGCAACACCTATGAGGGACAGCCCTGGTGGAAGATGGCGGCGTACTCGTGGCTGCGAGCCAACAGTCTCCCCTGTTCCGTCTGGGCAAGTTCCAGCGGCAACTGCGGTGCGGAGAACGCCGTCAACCGGAACAGCGACGACATCCGGGCGCGGCCGCTCTTTGCCGATTACCGCGGCTCGGACATTTACATTGCCCATCACACCAACGCCGGGGGGGGCACCGGCACGGAAACCTTCCGTGATACGGCGATGGACTATCCCGCCCATGAGGCCGCGAGTTACAACCTCGCCCTGGCCGTCCACAACAATACGATTGATGCGATCCGTGAAATGTACGATGGCGGCTGGGCGAACCGGGGGGTGAAGGATGCCGCCGGCGGCTTCGGCGAGATCCGCATCCCGAACCGCCCCGCCTGTCTCATCGAACTGGCCTTCCACGACAAGTGCGCCGTTGACGCGGCCTACCTAACGGACGATTTCTTCCGCTCGGTCGCGCAGTGGGGGCTCTACAAGGGGGTTTGCTCGTATTTCGGCACGAGCCCGACCTGGGACAAGTATTCCGACCAGTACGTGAGCGACACGATTCCCTCGACGATGACTGCCGGCCAGAGCTACAGCGTCAGCGTGACGTTCCGGAACCGCGGCGTGCTCTGGCGCGAGGGGCGGGCCTTCCGGCTGGGTGCGGTCGGCGAAAGCGATCCATTCACCTCAGCTACCCGCCTTACGATCTCGGGAGATGTGCGTCCGGGGAATACCTATACGTTCAGCTTCACGATGACCGCGCCGACTACTCCCGGCACCTACACGACCGACTGGCGGATGGTCCGCGACGGGGTGGCCTGGTTCGGCGCAACGCACAGCGAGCAGGTAACGGTCATCAGCACTGCTCCGACCATCACCACGCAACCGGCCAGCGTGACCAAGGACCCCGGCCAAACCGCCACGTTCACGGTGGTGGCCAGCAGCACAACCACCCCGAGTTATCAGTGGAGGAAGAACGGGGTTAACATCTCCGGCGCGACCTCTTCGACCCTCACCCTCGCCAATGTGCAGTTGTCCGACGCCGCTTTCTATACCGTGGTCGTCAGCAACGCCGGGGGCTCGGTCACCAGCAGCCAGGCCCAATTGGTGGTGACAAGCTCGCCGGTGGCCGTCGGCACCGGCAGCGGGCTCCAGGGCCAATACTTCGACAACCAGGATCTCACGAACCCCAAGCTGACCCGCACCGATGCGACAATCAATTTCGAGTGGGGGGAAGGCACCCCCGACGCCAGCATCGCCGTTGACACCTTCTCAGTGCGCTGGACCGGCCAGGTCGTGCCGCGCTACACCCAGAACTATACCTTTTACACCCGCACCGATGACGGCGTGCGCCTTTGGGTCAACAACGTGCTGCTCGTTGACAAGTGGATTGACCAGGGCCCAACCGAGTGGAGCGGCACGATTGCCCTGACGGCCGGGCAGGCCTATGACATCAAGATGGAGTATTATGAGAACGGCGGCGGGGCTACCGCGCAGTTGAGCTGGTCCAGCGCCAGCGAGGCCAAGGCGACGATTCCTCAGACGCAGCTTTATGTGAGTGCTTCGCCCCTGATTGTCGTCCAGCCCCAGAACCAGTCGGTGGTCGTGGGTAACGGGGCGACGTTCAGCGTGA
>CAZHEW010000467.1:0-3036 GCA_964531815.1 uncultured Verrucomicrobiota bacterium | reverse complement strand
GTGGGCATGGGCTGGCTTTCGTAGGAGAGGAAGCCGTAGCCGGCCGGGGAATCCGGCAAGGCCCAGCCGTTGGTGCGGGCCAGGGAGTAAAGGGCGCTGCCGGGCAGCGCCTGGCAGGGATACATGTTGGCCATCTCGGTGTTGAGCTCCAAAGCCAGGTCCAGCGTCTGCTGCATCGTCTCAATCGTGTCTTCCGGGAAGCCGAAGATGTAATTGGCGATGATGTTCAGGCCGTGCTCGCGAATCGTTTGGGCGACCTGCCGGATATTAACGTCCTTGAAGGAGCCTTTGGACACCTCATGCCGGATCATCTGGTTGCCGGCCTCCACGCCCAGCGCGAGCCAGTTGATGCCGGCGCGCCGGAACAGGTCCAGGTAGTGCGGTTGGACGGTGTCAATGCGCGAGTAAGACCACATGCGGAGCTTGAGACCGCGCTCGACGATGAGGTTGAGCAAGGGCTCGAA
Organism: uncultured Verrucomicrobiota bacterium; assembly: GCA_964531815.1. GTDB lineage: Bacteria > Verrucomicrobiota > Verrucomicrobiia > Limisphaerales > UBA8199 > UBA8199. The sequence continues at coordinate 2,572 of CAZHEW010000467.1, read as the reverse complement.
GAACCGCTTGTTGAGGAAGAACATTTCGTCGGAGATGCGCAGGGTCTCGACGCCGAGCTGGGCCAGCTTCTCGAACTCGCCGATGATGAAGCCAGGCGACCAGAAGCGCATGTTGGGGGAATGGGAGGCGACCACGCCGTCGGCATTGTCAACGCGGTTGACGATGTTGATCATGCAGAAGTCGCATTTGAACTTGCAGCCCAGCGAGGTGTAAAGGGCGGCGAAGGGGGTTCGGTAGTCGTGGTTGAACTCGGCGTGCCAGAAATGGGCGCGGTAGAGGTCCAGCGGGTGCTGGTGGTAAGGCAGCAGGTCCCACGCGGAGCCCGGGAGGTCGGCGTCCATGCGGTCCTGCGGCACGACGCGCTCGGGCGGGTTGAGGACCGGCACGCCGTCCTGCTTGTGGCCGATGCCCTTGACCTTGGCCAGGTCGGTCTTGAGGTCGGTTTGCAGCAGATTATGCAGGGCGTAAACGCCCTCGTTGAGCAGGACCAGGTCCACGCAGTCCAGCGCGAGCACCTCCCGCGGCAGGGCGCTGGTATGGGAGCCGACGAAGCAAATGGGGTAGCCGGGGTGCTGTTGCTTGAGCGCCCGGGCCAGTGCGGTGGCGCCAATCATGTTGGTCGTGCCGGAGTTGGGGTTTTGGCCGTAAACGACCATGCACACCAGCCGGGGGTTGGCTTCCGCGACGCGCTTGACCGACTCCTCGACCGAAAGCCGCTCCGCGCAACAGTCCAGGATGCCGACGCCGAAGCCTTTGGCGCGGCAGCTTTGGGCCAGCAGCAGCGCCCAGGTGGGCGGCTCGATGGCGGAGAAGTCCTTGCTCAGGGCCTGGTAGGCCTGGAAAGACGAGTCCGGGCTGACAAAGAGGACGTCAAGCTGTCGGTTCATTCGTTCAACGGCGTTAGGTTACCCGATCTGGTTGAGCAGGGCGCACAGGGCCAGAATCTTGCTCTGCTCCAGCTCCGGATAGTTGCCGATATAATAGCCGAAGAAGTGGACATGGTCCACTTTGGGATACCTCTCGAATTCCCGGTCGCCGAGCAGCTTGCGGGCGTAGGGCTGGCGGAGCTGGTTGCCGCCGCCCGAGGTGCCACGCCGGAACTCGACCCGTGCCTCGCGCAGGCGCTGCTCGACCTTCGCGCTCAAGGCCGGATCGGGCCGGCAGAGGATGAGCGTGAAGGCGTAGTTGCAGCTCCCTTTGAGCTCGAAGTCGGTGCGGTACTTCCTGGGGTCAAGGTGATCCAGGAACAGGCGCAGGTTTGCCCGGCGGCGCTCGTTGTTCTGGTCCAGCCGCTTGAGCTGGGCGCGGCCGAGCACGGCGTTGATCTCGGTGCTGCGGACGTTGTAGGCCGGGAAGGCGAAGATGAAGTCGGGGTTCAGGTCGGGGTATTTCTGGGTGTAACTGTTCTTGAGCGTTTCGGAGCCTGATTCGCGCACCATGCCGTGCGAGCGCAACATGCGCAGAGCCTCATAGAGGTCGGCGTCATTGGTCGAGATCATGCCGCCCTCGATCGTGCTCATGTGGTGAGCATAGTAGAACGAGAAGTTGGACATCAGGCCGAAGCTGCCGAGCTTGCGCCCCTGGAAGGTTGCGCCGTGAGACTCGCAGACATCCTCGATGAGCGGGATATTGCGGGCCTTGAGCTCCTCCAGCAGCCGCTGCGTGAGCGCGTTATAGCCGAGCACGTGGGTGATGAAGACCGCTCGAGTCTGCGGGGTCAGCCGGGCGATGACTTCCAGGTCGTCCATGCCCAGCGTGCGGGGATTGATGTCCACGAATACGGGCTTGAAGCCGTTTTGGATCACCGAGGCAATATCCGAAACCCAGGTGAGCGAAGGCACGATGATCTCGCCCGGGCCGAATCGCTCGCGCAGCGCGGCCATGGTCAGCAGGTTCGCGGAGGAACCGGAGTTGACGAAGACGCTGTGCTTGACGCCCAGCCAGTCCGACCATTCCTGTTCGAACAGCCGGACCTGCCGGGATTGGGTCAGCATCGGGCTGTCCTGGCCGAGGTACGCAATGAGCGCGTCCAGGTCGGCGCGCGTGATGTTGTTATTCATCAGCGGCCAGTTCAGGCACGCGGGGTTACTTTTCGTTGTAGTAGTCGCCATACTCAACCACGATGGTGCTCTTGCCGTCTTGGCGTTCCAAAGCCCGCTGGTAGGCGGGGAAAATGTCCTGCGGTTCCTCCAGCCGGATGACCTCGATGTTCTGGCACATCAGACGGAAGGCGTCGGTGAAGTCGCCGACGTGCTGGTGCTGCGGATGCAGCGGGCGCACCGAGCCGATGCCGGTGCGGATGATGACCTTGGGCCGGTAGCCGCCGTTGGACATGAGCGGGAACTTGTCGAGGTGATTGACGACCTGGTTGACGGCCAGCAACAGGAAGTTCCATCGCGGGAAGATGGTGACCGGCACGTGGCCGGCGAGGGCCAGGCCGCTGGACATGCCCATTTGCATCTCCTCGGCCACCGGCAGCTCGAGCAGCTTGTCCCGCGGGACATTCTTGAGGGTGTTGGACATGGCGGTGCCGGGGCAGGCCACCGCCTGGCCGAGGAACATCACCCGCGG
>CAZHEW010000466.1:0-3054 GCA_964531815.1 uncultured Verrucomicrobiota bacterium | reverse complement strand
AGCCTGGTAGTCGCACAGGCTCTCGACATACGCCGCCGAGCCGTCCCGCAGCCAGCCGTCAAGCTGTGCCTGATCCTTGAGCTGCTGGCCCCGCAGCCGCGGCACCACCGCGAAGCGCGAGTCCACCTCCGGCAGCGCCGTCATGTCCACCCATAGTTTCTCGAACTGGGTCACCGGGAAAATGTCCTCCTGCCCGTGTCCCCACCGCTTCTTAACCTCCTTGAGGGTGATATACGTGGGCATCTTCGCCGCAAGGCTGCGAATGGCGGCGGTGACCTTCTCGGCGTCCGCGAGGTCCGTGCGCCCGAGGCCGAACGCGGCGAGCAGCTTGTCGAGGTGAATCCAGCAAGTGTTCGAGTTGTAGTAGCTCAGCGCGAATTCGGTTTCCTCGCGTGGCATCGCCAGCCCCTCGACCAGGCGGACCTGGCCGTTGACGCGCGCCAGGCCGCCGCCACGGTCCTCGAGGCGGCGGGTGGTGACCTCGAAGGTGAGGCACGCGCCGCTGCCAATGTGCCAGCCGAGCAGGGCGGGGTCCGCATCCGCCCCCAACGTGTCAATGTTATGCAGCAGCAGATACTTCAGCCTTGGTTGTTCCGCCAGGAGCCGGGCCAGGACGCCGTTTCGCAGCAGATTGGGCACCTCGTACCAATGCCCCACCGGATGCAGGCACTGGAGCGGCAGATTGTCTGTGTAATCGCTGGCTTCACCCGCCGCCGAAGCCCAGTTGATGAGCGCATGGCGCAGGCTGTCGCGCACTTTCTGCTGCTGCTCGTCGAGAATCTGCTGCGGCATTTCCTCCCAGACGAACCGCAGGTCCCGGACGGTGGGGATCATCCGCAGCCCGACGGATTTGCCGGGCGACAGAAACAGCCGCTTCTCGCAACCATAATAGTCCTGCCGGGCCAGGAACTCCTTCGTGGGCCCGTGGGTCAGGTAACTGGTGGTGAAGATGTGCGGGATGGGCGCGCCAACCTCGCGCGAGACGCGCCGGCTCTTGGCCAGGTGCGTCTCCATCAACGTGCGATGGCGCCCGGCCAGTTTGCAGAAGGGATGCAGCGCTTTGACGACTCCCGCGCCTTGCGTCCAGCGGCTCCCGGCGCCAGCGGCGAGCGTGACTACTGCCAGTTCGCCGTTCTGCAAGGCGGACCGGCCGAGCGAGGCAAAATCCGCGACCTCCCTTGCGAGCCGGGAGAGGTCGGCCACATCCCCTTCCTGCACCTCCTCGATGACCGCGCTGGCCGGCAGCCGGTTTTGGGCCAGCCCAATGCGGCCCTCCTTGAGGTCAGTGCGGATTTGCTCGTGCTGAATTCGGTCAAAGCCGTGCTGATCGAGCAGCGCCGTGAGGGATTGATCGGCGGCCGACTCCGCCCTGCCGCGCGGCAGCATGACATCGAAGAGCGTCTGCACCACCCCGCGCAGTTCGGGCCGGGTGCGGCAGGCGGCGCCGAACTTGTCCAGTTCCGCGCGCCGCGCCGGCGAGAGCGTGTGGCGGTCCTGCCGCAGCAGTGTCGGCGCGAGCAGTGTGTAATACGCCGGCGGCATCAGGGCCGCCTCCCCCCGCAGCAGGTCAGCGAAGGTGCCCCGCTCGTTAATCGCGAAGTCATAGACCACGGGCTCCATCGCAAACGGCAGCGCGCTCTGCAACTCGCGCTTGTTGGCCGACATGATCTCCTGCAGGCGTTGTTGCGCGCGCGCCTTCTGCTCCGGCGCGAAGATAAACCCCATCCCGCCGCCCGACATGCCGCCCAGCATCCAGAAGCCCCAGAAAGCCTCGCCGAACTCAGCGCGCACCTGCTGGATCAGCGTTTCGGTGAAGTAGTTGGTGGCCCAGGGAATGATGGATTGGATGGGCTGCTGGAAGTTGCGGGTCGTCGCGGCGCCGATCCGGCGCACGTCCCCTTCGCGCAGGGCGGCGAGGATCTCCTCGAGGATGCCCAGCATGCTCTGTCGCGCGTGCCATTCCGCGTCACAGCGCAGCAGGTACTTCTCCGTCACCATCTCCAGGATCGGCCCCACATTCTGGGCCATGCCCCCGTGGACGAGCACGAGGCTTTCCTGGAGCTTGCGGCGTGTTTCCGCCGAGGCATCCTTCTGATCCAGGATGCGGTGCTGCGGCATCAGCCGGCCCCGGCTGACGCCGAATTCCGGGTCCCCTTCGCCGGCCAGCACGCCTTCAATCAGCTTCATCCCCGGCCAGACGCCGCCCGAGTCCTGCCAGCCGCCGCCGGAGCCGCCGAGCCATTCCCCCAGCAGCGCCCGCGCCAGCACCAGCCGGCGCTCGTGCTCCTGCAACGGCCCCGTGAGCGAGGCCGCTTGCCCCGTCGCCCGCATGCAGACGCTCACCAGCGCGGCCAGCAGCGTTGTCGAGACCGCCAGGCGCGAGCCTTTCGGAATATTATTCACGCTGCTGGCGATTTCCAGCCCGCGGCCCGGCCCGACGATGCGCGCCAGCAATTCGGCCAGACTCTGGCCCGACCCTTCGATGCCGGGCGGCACAATGCCTGCCGCAATTACCGCCGCTTTGAGCAGGCCCAGGTAATCCTTCGCAAAGTCGAACACCTCGGCCAGGTTCGTAATGTCCGCCGTCGCGCCCAAATCAACGCTGACCAGCCGCAGCAGCGGCTCCTCGATCACGCGCAGGTAGGCCTCGACCGGCGGGCGCGGGGCGGCGTCGCGTCCGTGGATTCCCAGGTCAATCGAGACATTCAGCACCTTGGCCCCCTCGGGGAAATCCATGCCCAGGAAGAAGATATCGCTCCACCCGCAATGGGTGAGGTCCATGCGCACCGGGGTGCATTCGCGCAATATCGGGCAGGTGCCGTCGGCCGGGTCGGGCTGCAGCAGCTCCGGCCGCAGGCGCAGGGGATGGTCTGCGGGGTGGCCCATGCGGAACATCCACTGGTTGCCGCGCACCGAGCGCACGCTGCGGCGCACCTGGTCGGCGAGCGTCTGGAACCCGAGCCGATGGTAAGCCGCCGCCAGCGCGCTCGAAATGGCGTCGCTCGGGCCTTCCGCCTGCTGCACGGCCAGGAAATGGTCAATGGCCTCCTCGAA
>CAZHEW010000465.1:1244-3056 GCA_964531815.1 uncultured Verrucomicrobiota bacterium | reverse complement strand
ACCGTCGCGCTCGGCGAGCAGTGGGGCCGCACAGCCGAGAGCGGCCTGGTCATCGGCCTGTCCGGCGACTTGGGCGCGGGCAAGACGCAGTTCGTCAAGGGACTTGCCCGCGGGCTGGGCATCACGGCGCGGGTGCACTCGCCCACGTTCGCCCTGGTCAACATCTATCCCGGCGGCCGGCTGGCGCTGTTCCACCTGGATTTGTACCGGCTCGACACGCGGGAGCAGATCGCCGCCGCCGGGCTCGAGGATTACCTCACGCCGGCGGGCGTCACGGTGATTGAATGGGCTGAGAGATGGTTCGGGCAAGCGCGGAGTGCGGAGTGCGGAGTGCGGAGTAAGCGTGCGGCAATCATCAACCAGGCCGAGCGGCTCTGCCTTGTGCAGATTGACGTGCTCAGCGAGACCGAGCGACGCATTACTTATGACGATTCTGGCGCTTGAGTTCTCTTCGCCGCAGCGCAGCGTGGCGGTATTGGAGGGCGGAACGGACGCCGGGCGGCCGGCCCTGGGCGAAGCCATCGAGACCGGCACCCGCGCCACCAACGCGCTGGGGTTGGTGGAGCAGGCTTTGCGGCAGGGGCAACTCGAACGCGAGCAGATCGAGTGCCTGGCCGTCGGGCTCGGCCCGGGCTCCTACGCGGGCATTCGCCTGGCCATCGCCCTCGCGCAGGGCTGGCAACTGGCGCGCCCGGTGCAACTGCTGGGCGTCAGCAGCGCCGAATGTCTCGCCGCCCAGGCCCAGGCGGAAGGCGTCTTCGGGCGCGTCGAGGTTGTGATTGATGCCCAGCGCAACGAATTCTACCTGGCCGGCTACGATTTGACTGCCGAGGCGCGGCGCGAAATCGAGCCGTTGCGGCTGGTCGCCGCAGCGGAGGTTCAGGCACGGCAACAAGCGGGTGCGATCATCATCGGCCCGGAAGTGACCAAATGGTTTCCGGGTGGGCGCGTGCTTTTCCCCCGCGCCGCGACCGTGGGGCAGTTGGCGCGGGGGCGATGCGACTTCGTTGCGGGCGAGAAGCTGGAGCCTATCTACCTGCGCGAAACCCGCTTCGTCAAAGCCCCGCCGCCACGAATTGTGCCTCCGGAAGGACTATGATCCCGCCGCAGCCGGCGCGGGCTGCGTTTGAACGGAGTTGGCCTTTTCCTCAAACCCGATCGTGCTGGCGACGAGGTAGCGGGGGCGGTTGCGGACGTCGTTATAGATGCGGCCCACATACAGGCCCAGGGCGCCGACTGCGGACAATTGCAGCCCGGTAAGGAACGTCAGCAGGGCGATCAGCCAGCCCCAGGGCGGCGTCGCCGCCGCCAGCAGTTTCATTGCGCACAGGCCCAACCCCGCGACCGCGGACAGCACGGTCAACACTACTCCCAGCACCAGAAACACCGTCAGCGGCAAGACTGAAAAGGAGGTGAGCCCGGCGACAAATTGCATGAGCGGGCCCTTGCTCCGGAAGAGCGGGAAATGGTGCGTGCCTTTGCGGCGCGCGGCGCGTTTGTAATAGATTGGGATTTGATGGAAGCCCATCCAGCTCACCAGGCCCCGCAAATAGGGGTCCCGCTCCTTCAATTGCAGCAGCTCGTCCACCACCCGCCGGCCAATCAGCTTGAAGTCGCCGGCTTCCACCGGCATCTCCTCGTTCGATACGCAGTGGATGACTTTGTAGGCCAGTCGCGTCAGCAGCGTCTTGGCGGCGGATTCCCCCTCGCGCGCCGTGCGGACGGTATAGACGACCATGGCGCCGGCCTGCCATTTTTCTACCATCTCGGGAATGAGTTCCGGCGGGTCCTGCAAGTCGCAGTCCATGGTGA
>CAZHEW010000465.1:0-1144 GCA_964531815.1 uncultured Verrucomicrobiota bacterium | reverse complement strand
GGCGGATGCCGGGTTGTCGCATCTTTGACCATGATTCCGCCTCACTCTGCCGAGAGCCGCATCCGGGCGCAACCAGAATTGAGAGCCTAAACATTTGAACGGGCGGGCGGCGTGATGTAGCCTCGGACCGCATGACGCAGCAGAGTGATGGCCCGCCCGAGGAACGCGCGGAAGCGTTGAGCGAAGAGCCTGTGCGGACGCAAGGCGCACCCACCGGTCAAGCCGGCCCGCCGTCCATGGCGCTCGAACATTCATTGGCGGAGGGGGTCGCGCGGTTTCTGGGCCGGGCGCGGGCCTGGGGGGTTGGCCTGTTGCTGGTCGTTGCGACGGTTCTGGCCTACCAGCCGGTCTGGCGCGCCGGGTTCATCTGGGACGATGACCGTCACATTACGAACAATCCCATGCTCACCGCGCCGGACGGTTGGAAGCAGATCTGGTCCTCGCGCGAGGCGCCACAGTATTACCCGCTGGTTTGGACCAGCTTCCGCCTGGAGCGGGCGCTTTGGGGATCTAATCCCGCCGGCTATCACTGGGGCAACATCCTGTTGCACGCGGCCAGCGCCGTGCTGGTCTGGCGAATGCTTCGGCGCCTGGGCGTGCCGGGCGCGTGGCTGGCGGGGGCGATTTTCGCGCTGCATCCGGTCAATGTGGAATCCGTGGCCTGGGTCTCCCAGCGCAAGAACACACTGGCAATGCTGTTCTATTTGCTCAGCCTGCTATGTCACCTGCGGTCTGACCCTGCCCCCGGTCGCTCCAGCGGCTCTCAACTCTCAACTCGCAACCTTCAACCTCTGTGGTACTGGCTCTCGCTGGGCGCCTTTGTCCTGGCGCTGTTGAGCAAAACCGCGGTCACGCCGCTACCCCTGGTTTTGTTGGGGCTGGCCTGGTGGCGGCGGGGGAGGATCACGCGGAGGGATGTTTGGCGCAGCGCGCCCTTCTTTGCGATAGCGCTGATCCTGGGGCTGGTGACGTCCTGGTTCGAGAGTTATCAGAACGCGGGCAACTTCGTGCGGGAGGATAGCTTCTGGTCGCGGCTGGCCGTCGCCGGTTGGGCGATTTGGTTTTACCTGTTCAAAGCGCTGCTGCCGGTGAACCTGATGCCGATTTATCCGATGTGGCAGATCAATGCCGCCAGGGCGCTGTC
>CAZHEW010000464.1:0-3068 GCA_964531815.1 uncultured Verrucomicrobiota bacterium | reverse complement strand
GGCAATTCAACCGCCTCAACATTGCGCTTCCCACGGTGGTAACTCCTGTTAATGATTTCCTCGTTTCATTTGACACGCAAATCATGAAAGACATTGTTCCATCGCCACCGCTCGCTGTGCGCAACGACGTCGCGGCCGTGCAGGCGCTTTTCCAGCAGCATGTCGTGCCGAGCTATGGCCGCTTCGACCTCGTGCTGAGCCACGGGGCGGGCCGCTACCTCTACGACATCACCGGGCGGCGTTATCTTGACCTGGGCGGCGGCATCGCCGTCAGCTCGCTCGGCCACACGCACCCGGCCATCACCGAGGCGCTGGTCGAGCAATCGCGCAAGGTGATCCACTGCTCGAACTTCTACTACCACGAGCCGCAAGGCGGTCTGGCGCAGGCGCTGGTGAGCCTGATCGGCCCCGGCAAATGCTTTTTCTGCAACAGCGGCGTCGAAGCCAACGAAGGCCTGTTCAAGCTGGCCCGCAAGTTCGGCCATGACGAGGGCCGCTTCGAGATCCTCACCACGGTGAACTCCTTCCACGGCCGGACGCTGGCCGGCATCGCCGCCACCGGCCAGGAGAAGGTCAAGAGAGGCTTCGGGCCAATGGTGCCGGGCTTCCGCCAGGTCCCCTACAACGACCTCGAAGCCATGCGCGCCACGATCTCGCCCGCAACGGCCGCGATCATGATCGAAGGCATCCAGGGCGAGGGCGGAGTGCTGCCCGCCATGCCCGATTACCTGCTCGGCTTGCGGCGACTGTGCGACGAGAAGAAGCTCCTGCTGTTCATAGATAGCGTGCAATGCGGGCATTTTCGCAGCGGCCGTTTCCAGAGCTTCCATCGCATCCTCGAAGGCGTGCCGGGCGGCGACACTTTCCTGCCGGACGGCATTTCAATGGCCAAGTCTTTGGGCGGCGGTTTTCCCATCGGCGCGTTTTGGGTAAGGGCACCCTACGCGGATGTGCTGAGCGCGGGCTCGCACGGCACCACTTACGGCGGCTCGCCGCTGGCCTGCGCGGTGGCGCTGAAGGTTCTCGAGGTCATCCAGCGCGAGAAGCTGGCCGACAACGCGCGCCAGGTGGGCGATCAGCTCAAGGGCGGCCTGCAAGGGCTTGCCGGTAAGTATCCCGCCGTCATTCAGCGTGTGCGCGGCCTTGGCCTGATGTTGGGCATGGAGCTGGCGCCGGCCATACCGAAACTGCCCGGCGACCCCTCCAAGGCGCAGGCTGCCCGTTTCACCAACCTCCTGCACACAGCCGGGCTGCTGGCAATTCCCGCCGGCGCCCAGGTCATACGGTTTCTCCCGCCGCTCAACCTCCAGCCCGCCGAGGCTGAGGAAGGGTTGAAGATACTTGAGTCGGTGCTAGCCAGTCTGGTATGATGTTCTCTTTGCGGCCGGGCCGGGCGCCTGTCCGCTTTGGATATGAAACATCTGCTGAGCATTGAGAAACTGGCCCGCGCGGACATGGACGTGATCCTGGCCGACACGGTGACACTGAAGAAAGAACGCGGGCGGCACGCGCAACTCCCGCTGGCGGGCCAGACCTGGGCCATGGTCTTCTCGAAGTCTTCGACGCGGACCCGCGTCTCCTTCGAGGTCGGCATCCGCGAGCTGGGCGGGCAGGTCATTTTCCTCCCGTCGCATGAAATCCAGCTTGGCCGGGGCGAGCCGATCAAGGACACGGCGCGGGTGCTGGGCCGCATGGTCCACGGCGCGATCTTCCGCACCTTCGCCCAGAGTGATGTCGAGGAATTTGCCCAGTACGCCAGGATTCCCACCATCAACGCCCTCACCGACCAGGAGCACCCTTGCCAGATCCTGACGGACATCCTCACCTTCCAGGAGAAACGCGGACCGGTCCAGGGCAAGGTGATCACGTTCATCGGCGACGGCGCCGGTAACGTCGCCACGTCGCTGGTCTTTGCCGCCGGCAAGGCCGGCTTCGAGTTGCGCCTCGCCGCGCCCAAGGCCTTCCAGCCCGCCGCCGAGCTGGTCAAGCGCTCCGGGGGAAAGATCGTCATCACCGAAGACATCCAAGCCGCGGCAGCCGGCGCCGACCTGCTCTACACCGATGTGTGGGTCTCGATGGGCCGGGAGAAGGAATCCGCCGAGCGCCTGCACCAGATGAGCGGCTACCAGATCAACGCCGGCGTCGTCCGGCTGGCCAGGCCCGGCGCGCTGGTCATGCACTGCCTGCCCGCCTACCGCGGCAAGGAAATTGACGAGGAGACCTTCGAGGCCCACGCCCAAACCATCTTCGACCAGGCAGAAAACCGGCTCCACGTCCAGAAGGCCATCCTGAGCTGGCTGGTGACTTAGCGGGTTTGCACCTCCTGCCGCGCGTTGCCTGGCGCTGCCGTGCCGCTGGCCATTCACCTCGAAGCACGGCGAAGCCGTGAAGCTAACGGTCGCAGTTTACTTGTGTCCAGTGACACAAAACGGCCTTCCCAACGCGCGGAGCACGCGCAGCAGCGCAGCATCAAATCCCGCTTTTTGTCAGGGTCAGCGTTCGCCTAGCGGGTGACACCGGAGCCCTCGACCAGCCGCCACTTCGGCCTCTGTTTTGACATACTATCAGCAGGCAACTGGATTGCGGCGGTTGCGTTGGGCATGCGCAGAGACGGCGTTCGGTCTGAATCTGGGCCCGAGCGCATTTTGCGGTCACAAATACTTGACCAATCAGGGCGATATGCTACTATTCCTGATCATGCGTACGGCTACTGTCGAAAATCCTCCGCCGGAAACCCGGAACGAACGGCCTCCGGCAAAGCCCCTGAACGCGTTGGAAGTCGAGATCATTGATCTCTTCGTCCAGTTTTCCCACATTTTGGGGCACCCCTGCAAGATTTACAACATCCTGAACATCGGCGCCCCAGTGCTCTACATCGGCCCGTGCTTCAGTCATATCTCGGAAATTGCGGAAGAGGCGCCGCACGAACTGGTCTGCCTGGCGGCGCAACACGGGGAGGTGAACAAGGTTGTGAAACAGATTCGTTCTCCGCTGTTTTGAATGGAGTGGTTAGTTAGTGTCCGGCGTTAAACGCGAAACGGCGCTCTGGCGTTGCATTTGATGAGTTT
>CAZHEW010000463.1:0-3071 GCA_964531815.1 uncultured Verrucomicrobiota bacterium | reverse complement strand
GCCGGGAGACGTGTCGGCGTCGGTCCCGGCGGACATGATTCTGGCCAAACCCTACGCGCTGGAGGACTTGCGTCAAGCCGTGGCACGCGTGTCGGGCACTCCGTAAGCCGCAGCCCATTTCTTCACCTCCTTCTTACTGAAGTGCAGGTTGATTCCTATCCCTGGACCACATGGAAGACTCGGTTGCAGCAGGTGGACCGGTTCGGCGGCTTCGTTGAGGATGTCAAACCATTAACCCCGGGCGCGGGACGGTCGGCAGGCGGGGGCACCCTGGAACTTAGCAGGGGCTGGGAGGCCGATTGCGCAAATGCCGGCGGGCGCGGCCGAGGGCCTGCAAAGGGAAGTAGTGGCGGTAGAGGTTGTAGTTGATCATGAAGCCGCGAGCCAGTTCGCGGCCTTGCGCCAGCTTGGCCGCGTTCTTCTTCAAGCTGATGCGCTCGCCGATTCCGTAGCCCGGGAAGCCGCAGCCGACATAGTAGGGTTCATCCCACGTGCCATTGTGCTGATGCTTCAAGAGCCATCGGACCCCGCGCTCGATGGGGCCATCATAGTCATGGCTGCCGAAAGCGAGCAGCCCAATCAGAGCCCACGCGGTTTGCGAGGGCGTGTTGGGACCCTCCGCGCGCAGGGAATCATCCATGTAGGAGGCGCACGATTCTCCCCAGCCGCCGTCGGGCCGCTGCTTGGACACGAGCCAGTCGCCGGCCTTCCGAACGCGCGGGTCGTTCATATCAAAGCCAACGGCTCGTAAGCCCGGCAGCACCAGGCCGGTGCCGTAAATGTGGTTAACGCCCCAGCGTCCGAACCAACTGCCATCAGTCTCCTGTTCGCTTAAGACATACTGGACCGCTCTGTTGGCTGCCGGATCACGGAGATCATAGCCCATCAGGCCCAACGCCTCGAGTTTGTGGCCGGTGAGATCCGCGCTGGGCGGATCGAGCACCTCGCCAAAATCGCAGAAGGGAATGCGGGTCAGGATGTAACGGTCGTTGTCCTTGTCGAATGCGCCCCAGCCGCCGTTGGAGGATTGCATGGCGCGGACCCAGGTTTCGGCGCGGCGGATGGCGGCATCAATCCGAGGCTGAAATGAGCACGGCGCGAGGCCGCGGATTTGCACAAGGACAATCAGCGCCACGGCCGTATCATCCAGGTCGGGGTAAAGGGTGTTGGCGCGCTCGAACGCCCAGCCGCCGCATTCCACCCCTTTGACGGTCATAGCCCAATCGCCCTTGACCAGGATCTGTTTCCGGAGAATCCAGTCCAGGGCGGGCAGCATCTGGGGAAAGCTCTCCGGGGTGGCACCACAATCAAGCAGCCCCTGCACTGTCAGGAGCGTGTCCCAGACAGGTGACTCGCTTGCCTGCAAGTAGGTGGCGCCACCGCGCTGGTAGGACCAATGGTGGTTCCAGGCATCCAGGCCGTTATGGACGACGGCGTGATCCAGGGGGTAACCTTCCACGTGCAACGCCATGAGGCTGTATATCCAGGGTGGCTGGATGCCGCCCCACGCCCCGTCCGCATCCTGATGCCGGATAATCCACTCCAGACACAACTTGATGCATTTCTCGCGTCCTGGTTGCCACGGAAGCGAACCATAGGCGTGCAGAATCCGCTCGTTAACCCGAAAGAAGGTCGGCCAAAACCCGGTCATCTTTGTCGGGATGGAATAATCAAAGCGGTCGCGCCCGCCGGGAAAGAGTTCGTCCAGGCGGCGCTCGTGCGGCAAGGGACGAACCGGGCGGCGGGCGGAGACGATGGCCAGTGGCACGATTGTGGCCCGCGCCCAACTGGCAAACCAGTAGATGTTGAACGGCATCCAGGTCGGCAGCAGGATCATCTCCGGCGGAATCACCGGCGTGCCTTCCCACGGCCATTCGCCAATCAAGGCCAGCCAGATGCGGGTGAAATTGCGCGTCTTCTTCAGGCCGCCGTGCGCCAGAATCCAGGCGCGGGCTTTGCGGACCGGCTCGTCGTCCACCTTGAAACCGCAGCAGCGCAGGGCGGCATAGCACTCCACGGTGGTGTTGATGTCGCCCATCGGCGCCTGATGGTACACTTCCCAGGACCCGTCCAGCCGCTGCTCCCGGAGGATGGCTCGAAGCACCCCCGGCTGTTTGGGATCGTCGGTGACGCCCAGGAAATGCATAGCCAGAATCCACTGGGCTTCCATGCAGCAGTTGGACTCGAGCATGCCGACCCAGAAGCCTTCAGGCTGCTGTTCCCGGACCAGCCATTCCATGGCTTGAGTAATGGCTTGGTCGAGGGGGTCCCGCGTTGCACCGGCCGCTGGACGGGCAGCCGCGCCGGGTAAAACCGCGGCATACGTGCTGTCGCGAACCTGGCTGATGGAGACGCGCGAGTTCAAGCGGGTTGGGTGCAAAGACAGCGGCGTATGTTGCAGGCCAGGGTGTCCAAAGTCCGGGTCATATTGATATTTGGCTCCAAGGAGACCCGGGCGAGAGCGCCATCGAGCAAGGCGACCAGCCAGAGGGAAACCGCCTCCAAATCCACGCGGCGGGAGATCTGCCCTGCTGCAATGGCGCTCCGAATCAGGCCCTTCAAAACGTCGCGAATGTCCCGGTCGAATCGGAAATAGATCTCGCGGATAAGCCGGTTCCGAGGGGCCTCGGCTGAAATCTCAATCCAGAGCCGTGCGTCAGCGGGCCGACAGAACTCCCTCACGCCGAACAGAATGATCTGAACGATTCCTTCAACGGGATTGGGATGGTTCTCCTGACGGCGCAGGACCGGCAAAATGCGGGCGCGTGTCTCATCGGCTATGGCCTGCACGATGGCGTCCTTGTTCGGGAAATAATGGTAGATGTTCCCAACGCTCATGCCGCAGGCTTTGCTGATCTTGGCCATGCCCGTGGCATGAAAACCATGTCGAATAAAACATTTGCGCGCCGCGAGCAGAACCTTGTCGCGCTGGGCCAACCTGTGTTCATCACTGACGGACATACGGGCGTTTGATTAATGAATGAGCGTTCATTCTCACAACGTCGGCAAGAAGTCAACCCTCAACTGCGCCCCCCAGCACCCAGCACACGCGGGCTTGCAAGACAAGTTCT
>CAZHEW010000462.1:0-3078 GCA_964531815.1 uncultured Verrucomicrobiota bacterium | reverse complement strand
GCCGCCGTCTCGGACGCCGACCTTGATTTGCCCATCAAGGGCTTCAAGGGCACGCCGGAGGAAATCGAGCGGCAGTGGTTCGAGAAGATCTATACGGGACGCGGCGACGCTCAGAGGCAGTTGACGCTGCGCGCGGTGGTGATGGGCGGTGTGCTGGGGATGTTCATGTCCATCTCCAACCTCTACACGACGCTGAAGCTGGGTTGGGCCTTTGGTGTGGCCATTACGGCCTGCGTGCTGTCGTATGTGATTTGGAACGGCCTGCGCGCCCTGTCCGGGGGCCGGTTGAGCCGGATGTCCATTCTGGAGAACAACTGCATGCAGTCCACGGCCTCTGCGGCGGGTTATTCCACGGGAGGCACCATCGGCACCGCATTCGGGGCGTTATTGCTGATCGAGGGGATGCATCGCCCGTGGCACGTGGTGAGCGCTTTCGCTCTGTTCACAGCGGCCCTGGGGGTCTTTCTGGCCATCCCGATGAAGCGCCAGATGATCAACCAGGAGCAACTGAAGTTTCCCAGCGGCATCGCCGCCGCCGAGACGCTCCGCAGCCTCTATTCCCAGGGCCGGGAAGCACTCAAGAAGGCCTATGCGCTGGTCGGCGCGCTGGCGGCCGGCGGCCTGGTGGGGTGGCTGCGCAGTTATGGCACGCTGGTCGAGCAATTCCGCAGCACCGGCCGCCCGCAGGTCTGGCTGGAGAAGGCGCAGAGCGTGCTCTACATCCCCGAGGCGCTGCATGTTCCGCGGTGGCTTAGCCCGATTCCGCACGGTCAGATGGCGGGGCTGAGCTTTGAACCCAGCGTGCTGCTGATCGGGGCCGGGATGATCACCGGGCTGCGCGTTTCGCTTTCGATGCTGCTGGGCTCGACGCTGCTTTACTTTGTCATCGCCCCGCGCGTGTTGCTCAGAGACCTGACCCACGCCGACGTGGCGGGCTATGTGCCGTCGTTTGCCATTCTGCCCGACGGCAGTTTCAATCCCATTCGCTGGGCGTTGTGGGGCGGGACGGCAATCATGGTCTTTTCGAGCCTCGCCACGGTGGCACTGGAGTGGCGGACCCTGGCGCGGGCTTTCAGCCTGTTCCGGAAGAAGGAGCGCGCCGCTCACAGCGTGGCCATGGACGCCATCGAAGTGCCGGCCACCTGGCTGATCGCCGGCTTGATACCGATCACCCTGGGCATGGTGATCATCCAGCACATGGCCTTCCAGATTTCGGTCCCGCTGGGCCTGATTGCGGTAGCGCTGGCGTTCATCGTGTCGCTGGTCTGCTGCCGCGCGACCGGGGAGACCGATACCACGCCGGTTGGCGCGATGGGCAAGGTGACCCAGTTGCTGTATGCCGTCCTGCCGGGCGCGCGGGGGGTAGCGTCCATCAATCTCATGGCGGCGGGCGCGACGGCGGCGGCGGGGGGCTCGGCGGCCGATTTGCTCACCGATCTCAAGAGCGGCTATATCCTGGGGGCCAACCCGCGGAAGCAGTTCCTCGCGCAATTCGTGGGCATCTTCTTCGGCACCTTGGCCATTGTGCCGGCCTGGTACGCCATGGTGCCGGACAAGCAGGCCCTGGAAGCCTTTAACCCGCCGGCCACCTTCATGTGGAAGGCGGTGGCGGACTTGCTTACGCAAGGCGTTCACATGCTGCCGGTCACGGCTGTTTGGGCCATCGTTATCGGCGCAATCCTGGGCGTGTTGCTGCCCTTGACGGCAAAGCTGGCCCCCCGAGCCCGCCCCTATTTGCCCTCGGCGATGGGTTTGGGGCTGGCGTGGGTCATGCCCTTCGCCAACAGCCTGTCGTTTGCCATCGGAGCGGTGCTTGTGGCCGGCTGGAGCAAACTGCGCAAGAGGGCATCGGACCTTTACTATGTGCCGGTCGCGTCGGGCCTGATTGCGGGGGAATCACTGGTCGCCGCGCTCATTGCCATCGCGTGCACGGTCCTGGGCGTGCTGGCGATGAAGTAACCCCCTACGTGCTTGAGGCGGTCGTTCGCAATCTTGCCGATGTGGCACCGGCCGCCAGGGCTGAATGGGCACGAGTGCGCCCCGCCTTATTGCTGATGGACGAAGTGCTTATGGCCGGGTTTGGGGGCCAGCGGGGCGGAACGCGCGGGCGGCCCCGGCAAACGCGGCCAGAACCAGCAGCGTGGCGGCGAGGATAAGCAGGCGCGCGCCCCAGGAGGCGGCTTTGGCGGCGGTGGCGGCCAGGCGGATTTGCAGGTCGGCCCACGGATCCACCACCACGGCGCGCTTGAAGGTCAGCACGCGGCCTTGCTCGGGGATGTTGGCGCGGATGGCGGTGGGGCTGGTCACGGCGGCGTCCTGCTGCTGGATGAGCCGCTCAGCCAGGCGCATGTAGGCGGCGTTGTCGTCGGCGGTGTTGCGGTCAATGATGTCCTTGGCGTCCTGCTGGGTGTAGGAGACCTCCTTCCGGCCGCGGAGCTCGCGCAGGAATCGCTCGCTGAGGGCGGCGGGGGCGCCGGCGGCAGTGGCCTGGCGGACATTCAAGCCGACCAGCGCCTGCTGGAGCTTGATGTTGTGCAGTTGCACGCGGGCGTCTTCGTTAAAGGCGGCGTCGCCGGCGGAAAGGCCGTAGGCGGCCTGGAAAGCGCGGCGGGCCTGCGCGGGGTCGCCCTGCTGGAGCGCGGTGTTGGCGGCGGCCATGAATTGTTCGGCTTCCTTGGTGCGCTCGCGGCGCTGGCTGACTTCGCCCTCGAGGTAGGTTTGCAGGTCAACGGTGGCAGCGCGGCCGACGACCTCGTCCTGCTGCAACTGGAGCGAGCCGCTCCAGTTCTTGAGCCGCCACTTGTCGCTGAGCGAGATGCGCCAGGTGAGGTCTTCGAGCGGCAGATCAAACCTGGGCGCGACGAGCGCCAGGTCGAGCGCGCGGCCGCGCGCGGCGCCGATGCGTGCGCTGTAGAAGATTTCGACGGGGATGGCCTTGCCGCCGCGGGACTGTTGCTCGAGGGGAATCAGGATGCGGTCCTGCTCGCGCCATGGCCAGACGCCGCTTTGGTTGACGAAGGCGAACCAGAAGCGGGCGTCCTTCGGCAGCGTGAGGTTCAGGAGGCGCTTGTCGCCGGG
>CAZHEW010000461.1:1400-3080 GCA_964531815.1 uncultured Verrucomicrobiota bacterium | reverse complement strand
CAGGTCTTCGTCCAGGGACAGCGAGTAGTTGCGCGCGATCTCCTGGGGGCTGTTCCTCCGCGTGAACGCCACCACCGCCTCGGCATTCTCGTAGTTCGCCTGCTTGAGCGTGCGGTGGTTGGAATTCAGGTAGAACTCATCCCCCAGCATGACCACGAAAGTGTTGCCGACCTTGTCCCTGACGGACCAGAGGGCGTCGGCGATGCCGTCCCCGGGATTGCTGCGGGCATATTGGATTTCCACCCCGAGGGCTTGCCCGTCGCGGAAATAGTCCCGAATCTCAGCTTCACCATAGCTGACGATCAGCAGGATGGACCTAATATCGAGCTGGTCACGCAGTATCTCGATGTTGCGCTGGAGGTTGGGCTTGCCGCCCACCGGCAACATTACTTTCACCACGTCGGCGAACCGGGTCTTGTATCTTGCTCGCGTCCCTTTTCCGCCGGCCAGGATTACCGCCTTCTTCGCATTCATTTGTGCCGATTGTTTCCGGGATCAATTCCTCCTGAAGGACAACAAGGCTGAGAATCCCCAAAACGCATTCTTCAAATGCTGCCGGGTGCGCAGCCGCGCCAGGCGCCGGAGGATGTATCGCGGCCGGAAATAAAAACGCCGGTAGGCTTCCTGGGCCAGCTTGTCGGCGCCGGGAACCAGGTAGGGAATCCTGGCCGAGGTTTTGCCCTGTATGAAATCGCGCCAGTAGTCCGGCGCCACCAGTCCGGCAGCCTGACTTTCCGCGTAGAGCCTTGTCTTGGGGTAGGGCGTGGCAATCGTGAACATGGTGTAGTCCGGATCCAGCCGGATGGCAAGGTTCACGGACCGCTCGAAAGCATCGCGGCTTTCGCCCAGATAGCCCACCATGAAATAGGCGAAGGTCTCGATACCCGCATCCCGGCAGTTCTGGAATGCCGCCGCCACGGTCTCGAGCCTTATCCGCTTGTGCATGCGTTCCAGCACCTCGGGATCTCCGGATTCCACACCCAGCCGCAGCCGATAACAGCCCGCTTGCTTCAGCCGCCGCAGCAGATCCTTGCCTTCGGGCCCGCCCAGGTGATCCACCCGCGTCGGCGCCTCGAACTTTATCCGGAGCTTCCGGCGCAGGATCTCGTCACAAACGCCCCGCGTCTGTTTCACCGAGAGCGTGAAGGTGTCGTCATAGAACATGAACTCCTTGATGCGATAGCGGGAGACCAAACGCTCCATATCCTCCACGACGAGCCCGGGGGCGCGGAACCGTATGACTTTGTCCGCCTCCTGCTTGATGCAGAACGAGCAAAGAAAGGGGCAGCCCCGGCCCATGACATAAGTGAGTATGGGGAAGTCGTTGATCAGCGAGGAGTAACGGTTGATGTCAATCAGATGGTAAGCCGGCGGCGGCAGCGCATCGAGGTCGCGCACCACTTGCGGCTTGCCGGCGATGATCGTTCCATTCCGCTTGTAGGAGAGGCCCGCCAGCCCCTCCAACATCTTGCGGTCCCCGCTCTCCAGCGCCCGAACCAGTCCCAGGAAGGTCTCTTCGCCCTTGGGGGGATTCTTCAGCAGGTCGACCAGGTCCGTCCGCTCCTTCTTGATTTCCATCATGCCGGCCTCGATCTTGGAGATATCGAGCAGGTCGTTGATGATCCGAGCCAGTCGGTCGATATTCCGCTGCGAAGTGAGCAGGATCTTCTTCTGCTTCTC
>CAZHEW010000461.1:0-1390 GCA_964531815.1 uncultured Verrucomicrobiota bacterium | reverse complement strand
GCGGTCCCCGCTCTCCAGCGCCCGAACCAGTCCCAGGAAGGTCTCTTCGCCCTCGCCCACCACGCCGTAATCAATGTAGTCCCGGTCAATCATCTCCGCGGGAAAGGTCTCGAGGCCCGGGCCGCCCAGGACCGTGGTGGCGCCGGCAAGCTTGGCCATCTGGCAGGCCTTGGCGGCGCCATGGTAGTTCTCAAGCATGGTCGTCACGCCGCACACGTCCGGCTGGAACGCACGCACCGCGGCGGCAAAATCGTCGCCGCGCATATTCGCGGCCACCGCATCGAGCACCTTGGGTTCGTAGCCGAATTGTTCCAGGTAGGCGGCGATTGATAGCAAGCCGAGCGGCGGCATCACCCCCCGGATCCGGTTCAGGCTCATGGGCAGCCGGGTATTGATGTTCGGGCCGTCGTGGTAGCGGACCAACAGTATCTTCATCCGGATGCTCTTTTCAGCCACTCAAGGAAGAGGGAATCGTAAACAGGCGTGCGGGCCAGCCCCGTATATTCCGCACTCCGATGCAAAGGCCGACATTGCGCCGCGTGGGAACACGCGGCCTGCAGCCGCAGCGCCCACCTGCCAGCCGCGTGCTCCCACGCGGCGTCCGGGGGCGTGATACAGGCAGGCCAGGACATGCTCCCTGACGGAATTTCCGCGCCGGCGATTGCCGGCTCCGGTCTGGCTTCGTCTCGGGACTCTGCCGCCGACGAAATCGAGGTCTCTCGGACACAACCGGTGCTGGCTCTTGCACATAAAGCCAGTGCATCATAATGAGGTGGCCGGCCGCTGCAAAGCCGAGATTTGGCGGCTCGGCGACTGAAAGTGTGTCAGTCCGCCCATCGCGCAAGTCAGATCAGGGCCTATGCATGAAGCCAGCGGGGGGCGCGGGTATTCCTGTTCGCCAGGCAGGCTGTGGGCCAGACAGGCGGGCAGGAATATCCGCGCCCCTGGATGCATACGCCCTGAGTACTGATTGGACAGCCCGAATTGCTGGCGCAAGCGTATCGGGCCGAGAGCGGCTGGGGGCCTGCCTTCTGGCCAGGTTTTAGAACGTGCGTTACACAAATCGCAGTGACTTCGTCATCGAAAGCTGGAAACCTGCATGGCCGTGGAAGCCGGCCTAAAGCGCCGGCAACCAGCGCACTTATGTCCAGCAGTGTCCAGCCTGTGAGGCAGCCTCCGGCAGCCAGATCTGCCGCCTGGCTTGGCTGGATCACTCACCACCCCGCGTTCTGTGGCGGCGGGCTGTTGGGCCTGCTGGTGCTGGGCGTCTATGCGGCAGCTCTCACACATGAGTTTCTCTGCTACGATGACCCGGTTTACGTCACCGAGAATCTCCGCGTGCAGGCCGGACTGACCTGGCCGAATGTCGTCTGGGCGTTCACCACCTCCG
>CAZHEW010000460.1:0-3103 GCA_964531815.1 uncultured Verrucomicrobiota bacterium | reverse complement strand
CCAAACACTCTCAGGTAACCGCCCGCCTTGAGGCGGCTACCTGAGCAGTTACCTTTTCCCAAGCTATAGGAACGGAGTGAAAGAAAAGGTAAAGTGTTGGTCAAGTACTGGGATCGGTTTGTGCCGCGGGAGTTGTTCAGACCTTGGCGGATGGTCAGCGGTATCGCCACTTCTGGAGAATCTGTGATGAACCCTATTTGAGGGTTTCGTTTGAAGGGCGGGCTTATCGAAAGGCTTGAACTTGCTGTGTGCTTCTAACAATCTGCCCGCATGAAAGACAGCCTCGCCTCTTCCCAATTACCAACACTCCGCACTCAGCAGGTCGTAGTGCCGTCCTGGTCGCGCCGCCAGTTTCTGCGGACGGCAGCCACAGCCAGCGTCGCTGCGCCATTCTTCCTCTCCCGCAGCAGCGCGCAGGCTGCGCCGAAGACTATTTCCCCCAACGGCAAGCTTAGCCACGCCTGCATTGGCGTGGGCGGCATGGGCTGGGTGGACCTGCAGAACTTCCTTCAGCACAAGCGCGTCGAGGTCGTGGCGCTGTGCGATGTGGACGCCACCAGTCTCGACAAGGCGGCCAAAGCCGTGCCCGGCGCGCGGGTGTACGCGGACTGGCGGGAGCTGCTGGAGAAGGAAGGCGACCGGATTGACTCGGTGAACGTGGCGGTGCCAGACCACACTCACTTCTCCGCCGCCTACAGTGCGATCCAGCGAGGCAAACACGTCTATTGCCAAAAGCCCATGTGCCATGACGTGGCCGAAGTGCGGGCCCTGACCCAGGCGGCCATCAAGCGGGGCGTCATGACCCAGCTCGGCACGCAGGTCGCCTCCAGCATCCATGAGCGCACCGCGGTGCAGTGGCTGAAGGAAGGCCGGATCGGCAAGATTACGCATGCCTATCTCTGCTCGAATCGGCCCGGAGCGGTCGAGGCTTACCGCCTGTTCGGTCCGCGTCCGGCTGCGGGCGTGCAGCCGCCCCCCTCCTTGAACTGGGACCTGTGGCTCGGCAGCGCGCCGACGCGGCCTTACGCGCCGGAAATCTACCACCCCAGCAAGTGGCGTGCGTGGCAGGATTTCGGGACCGGCTGGTCGGGCGACATTGGCTGCCATATCTTTGACCCAGTCTGGAAGGGGCTGGATCTGAAGCCGGCGACGACGGTGTGGGCGGAGGTGCAGGAGTCATGGAAGGGCTCGCCCGCCCGCCGGGCTGATACCTGGCCGCAGGGCGATCACATCATCTGGAGCTTCCCAGGCAATGAGAGGATCGAAGGCAAGGAGCTGGTGCTGGAATGGTTTGACGGCGAGTACTACCCGTCGGAGCGCATCCGCAAGCTTTATTCGGAAGACCTGAAGGAATACCCGTCCGAGTCGTCCATGCTGATCGGGACGGAGGGCTCGCTGCTCATTCCGCACGGCACGCCGCCGCAATTGCTGCCAGAAGAGAAGTTCAGCAAGGTCGAGCGGCCCAAGCTGGCGGAGCGCAACCACTACCACCATTTCGTGGATGCCTGCCTTGGCGGGGAGAAGAACGAATCGCACTTCGCGCAGACCGGCCCGATGGCCGAGGCGATCCTGCTGGGAACGGTAGCGATCCGGGTGTCCGGCGAGAAGCTGGAGTGGGACAGCTCGCGGCTGCGAGTCAGCAACCGTCCCGAAGCAAATCGTCTTCTCCAGCGCCAGTACCGCAAAGGTTGGCAGGTGGCGCAGTTTTGATTAGAACTTGAGAAACCACTTGCGCCGATACATCAAGTAAGCGACGAGGTAGAGCCCCACCACGTAGATCAAGGCCCACATCAGCGAGGCGTTCCTGGGGCTGGCCAGGAAAGCAAAGAAAGGCGCGGTGTCGGGACTGGCGAAGGGGGCGCAGAGGTGGTTGTATAGGCACGTCTTGAGCGCGATCTTTTCGCCCGCGGCGTTTGTCAGCTTCACGCTGAGCGAGATGCGGCCCAGCAGGCCCGCGAGCATGAAGACCGTGATCGCGTTCATGCCATAAACCGCGAACGGCCTGGCCCATTTGCGCCAGCCCTGCACATCCACCAGCCAGTAGCAGACCGCAAAGCAGTTCATCGCCATGCCGGCCATGAAGACGGCGTAAGAACTGGTCCAGAGCTTCTTGTTGATCGGCAGCCAAATGTGCATCACCACACCCGCAAAGAGCAGCAGGTTGCCCGCGACGAACAGCCACGCCGTCTTCGTTTCCGGCATTTGCCGGGGCCGGAGCAAATGGCCGGTCAGGATTCCAAACAGGGTGGTCGCAATCGCTGGCACCGTGCTGAAGATGCCTTCCGGATCCCAGGTCTTGCCGCCGCTCCAGACGTGCGTGCCGATGGTCTCGCCGTTCAGCACGAGGTTATCCACGTATTCGCAAAAGTTGCCCTGTTCGCCCAGGCCGCCGGTGCCGCAGCCAAGCAGCGGGCCGACGATCATCAGCAGCCAATAACTGGCCAGCAAACCCGCAGTCCAAAACAGTTGTCCCCGAATGCCGGCGCCCAGAAAGATGAGCGTCGCGATGAAGTAGCAAATGCCGATTCGCTGCAGCACCCCAGGGACGCGAACCGTGGTGGCGTAGTGGTGCAGCCAGGCGGAAAAGCCGTCGCGGAAGAGCGAGCCGTCAATCAGGTGGCTGAACGAGTTCAGGAAGAAGCCCAACGCAAAGATGATGATCGCGCGGCGCAGCGCGTGCAGCAGAAGTTGCCGGCGGCTCTGGCCCTGTTCGAGCCGGCGCGCCGTTGAAAGAGGGATGGCGACTCCGACAATCCAGAGGAAGAACGGGAAGATCAAGTCCGTGAAGGTCCAGCCGTGCCACGCGGCGTGGTCCAGCGGCTTGTAAATGGCGCTCCAGTTGCCGGGGTTGTTTACCAGGATCATGGCGGCAATCGTCGCTCCGCGGAAGACGTCGAGGGACATCAGACGGGCGGGGCTGGGGGTGTTAAGTTGCGCTGGGACGGCCGCGTTCATATTCAATCACCGCCACGCTACGGGTAATCCCAGTGGAAAGAAAGTGGGAAAGCCGCCCGGCCAGTTTGTCATGCACCAAATGCTTCCCCCCCGCCCCGCGTTGACTCACGGGAAAACCTTACCGAAGGCGGGGGAGGTTTTCGTATGG
>CAZHEW010000459.1:0-3112 GCA_964531815.1 uncultured Verrucomicrobiota bacterium | reverse complement strand
TCTTGACCTGGTCAATGATCCAGTTGCCCCCGGCGAGCAGCCCGGAGCGAATGTTTGCACTCTTTTTCTTCATGACGGTAAAGGCGTAGTCTAGGCGCCAGTGAACAGAAAGCAGCGGGCTGCTGGCAAGCCATTTCTTCCGGCCCGGGCGGCGCGGGCGCGCCAGGTTCGCTGGTTTCGGGCTTGATGCGCCTTCCAGACCTGCGCTCGGAGGACAACTTGAGTCTTGACGCGGGCGCGGCTCTCCGCTAAGCTTCAAGCATGGCCAGCAAACTGGAGCAACGTTTCCCCCTCATACCCGGCGCTTATTGCATGTCATTGCGCGAGAAGCGCGCTCCTGTCCGCGCATCCGTTCTGTCCATCGAGCGGCACAATGAAGGTTCTTTATGAATGAATCACACCCAGGTTTACACCGGCGCGCGTTAGCAGCCGCGCCTGAATCTCCCGGGCAGGACCGGAGGCGACGGCCCCGCGGCAAGCTGGGGCTTGCGAGCATGGTGTTGCTGTGCCTGCTGGCCGGCACTCTCGATCGCGCCACCGCGGCAGCGGCGACGCCGGTAAGCGATCGGGCCTGCCCGCTTCTGCTCCAGCGGACCCTCGCCAATCGAGAAGCCTTCTTCGTGTATCGGGATGCCGATTCCTCCGCAAACCATGGTTTCCCGTCCGGCTTCTTTGGCGCGACGCACAAGGTCCACATTGACACCGCATGCGTTGATGACCCCTCGTCCCCCACCGGATGCTCGACCAACCTGAACATCCTTGACCGGCAACGGGGCAACGTCGTACGGGTTTCATTTGATCCGCTGTCCTCCGGGGAATGGGCCGGCGTCAACTTCGAGGAGCCGGAGAACTGGGGAGGGACAAAGCCCGGCACAGGGTACGACCTGAGGGGGGTCACCCAATTGGTTGTCTGCGCGCGTTGCCCGACGCCCAGCGGAATAAGTGTCCAGTTCGGCGTGGCGGGGCAGGGATCCTATTACTGCTACATTCCGCACAGCAGCAGTTACTCGACCATATCCTTGCCTCTGTCCATTCCCCCGAATTACCTCACCAACGTCCACATTCTCTTCTCGGTGGCTGTGAGATCTGACCTTCCTCCCAGCAGCGGCACACTGCTGATAGACTGGGTGAAGTTCCTGCCTGTGCCGCCCAGCCAGACCAACGCCCTGGGCTTTCCGGTGGCCACCGAGACCTTCGGCGTCGTGCCCCGTTCCAGCCCGGCCACCAACCGGGAGCCCTGGCCGGCGGACCAATTGCTGCGCAACCTCTCCACCCCATACGAATCGGCGCTCACAGCCCTGGCATTGCTCGATCGAGGCAACCCAGCCGACGTCGCGGCGGCCCGCGTCATCCTCGACTCCTTCGCCTACGGCCTGACAAATGACAACCAGGGCGACCCGCTCCCGGCCACCAACGGATGGTTCGGCCTGCACAATGGCTATATGGCCGGCGACCTGCCGCTCTTCAATAGCCAGGGCTCCGGCAAGGGCCAGCAGGGACAGGTCCGCCTTGCCGGATTCACAGTGCCCACCGATCCCCCGGCTTTTTACCTCGTTCTCGACGGGGCCACCGGCGGCAACGTCTCCTTTGCCATTCTGTCCTTATGCGCCGGCTACAAGAAAACCGCCGACACGCGCTATCTGGATGCCGCCCGCAGCATGGCCCGATGGATCGTGCACTACCTCAAGGACTCGACCGGCACCAACTACGCCGGTTACTACCTCGGCTACCCGGACAAAGGGGAGCCGAAGGTGCTCATCCGCAGCAAGTCCATCGAGAACAATGCCGACATATTCGCGGCCTTCACCGCGCTGGCTGAACTCGAGCGGCTCCTGGGCAACCCTTCCGCTTGGAACGAGTGGACAACGCATGCCAATGCGGCCGGCGACTTCGTGATGCAGATGTTCGACCCCGCCCTCGGGAAGTTCTGGGCGGGCGCCGTCCCGTTGGGCACCCCTCCCGGGCCTGGCGTGACTCCCGACGGGCCGCAGCGCGGGGCCGAGGTGATCAACACCTTCGACTTCCTCGACGCCGCCACCTTCACGACCCTTGCCCTGGCGGAATCTCCCCGCTACCGCAACCTGATTGACTGGCGCCGGCCCGTCCAGTTCATGACCAACGAGTTCGCGCAAGTGATCACCGCTGGGGGGCGCCAGTATCAAGGGTTCAACCTGCTTAAGACACCGCAAGCCGGGCCCAACGGCATCGCCTGGGAATTCACCGGCCAGGCAGTGGCCACAATGTCCTTTGTGGATGGCCTGTACGGCGAATCCGGCTTCGCGACAGCCGCCGCGAACTACCTGAGCCAGATTCGACAGGCGCAGACGAATGCGCCCTTTGGCGACGGGCTCGGATTAGCCGCCAGCACGGTGGAGAACGGCGACGCCCTGGAGCCGATCGAACAGTGCCTGAGCACGACCTTCCAGGCTATTCCCGAGCGCGTCGGCCTGGCGGCGACCACCTGGGCCATCTTCGCCGAAACCGGGTTCAACCCGCTGGCGCCCGATATCCTGTTCAAGATCAAGAACGCGCGGTTGTCGGGCGGCAATGTCCTGTTGACCTTCACCACGCTCGCCGGGAAGACCTATCGGGTGGAATGGAGTCCCGACCTGAACACATGGAACCTGCTGACCAACAACGTGCCGGGCACGGGCGCCAGCGTTCAGGTGAGCGATATCCTTCAACCCACCGGCAAGCGCTTCTATCGAGCGGGCCAGAACCCGTGAGGCATCCCGTCCAATCGCAAACCAGCAGGTGCGCATCCTCCTGCGCCGGCATCAGCCCTTGAGAAAGAAGTTCCGCTGCTTCTCACTGATCGGCAGGCCGAGCCGTTCCATCACCTGGAGCATGTCCTCCCACACGCGGCGCTTCTCGGCGAAAGACTGGTTGCGCAGCAGGTAGGCAGGGTGATACGTGGGCATGAGCGGCGTGCCGCGATAGGTGCGCCACTGGCCGCGGAGCTTGGTGATGCCGATGGTCTTGCCCAGCAAGCCCTCGACCGCCGTCGCGCCCAGCGCGACAATCACCTTCGGCCGGATCAGGTCAATCTGCTCGTGCAGATAGGGAATGCAGGTCTGCATTTCCTCCGCGGTCGGCTTGCGGTTGCCGGAGG
>CAZHEW010000458.1:0-3119 GCA_964531815.1 uncultured Verrucomicrobiota bacterium | reverse complement strand
GGGTTCCTGGGGCGGCCGATGCGGGCCAAAGGATTTGAGAACCGGGAGCTAGCCTTGGCGTGGGGCGTGTTGACGCACAACCTGTGGATGTTGGCCAGGATGAAGAAGATGAAAAAAGGGTCTCGCGCCTTGCAGAAGGCAGCGTAGTCGGCTGCAGGCGCCCACCGACGCAGAGAAGAACAGAAGGGGTGTCTCCAAAATTTGGGATTAAGCAATTTCCAGGCGGCAGAATGTGAATAACTTCTTCACCACGCCCGAGCTAGGACCGCGCCGCGGGCTTTAATTCCGAAAAAGGCAGCTTTTGGGACAAGCTCTCAATAATCCGGCCCCGGTCAAACGCCCGTGCCATCACCTTCCTCGGCCGGCGAGATGCTTCCACAGGCAGCGAGCGCCCCGTTTTCCGTCCAGCGGGGCGGTGCTGGCGCCTCCTGACGCCGGTCGGGCCTGCACAACCTTGTGTGGCAGGAATCGTAAGCTGGCCCCGGCCATCCCGGCGGGAGCGCAATCACTCCATTGCCAATGTGATCGGGGCGATGTCGGGCTTGAGAATCCTGGCTTTCAGCAAGGCGATTCCATGCCGGCGAATGACTTCGGTGACCAGCTCCTGGACGGACGCGAACTTGGGCGTTCCATACCACTGCGCGTATTTCTCGATTTGCTGCCGAGCGTAGGTCACCACCTGGTCGTGAACGGAAAGCTCTTCCGCCCGCAGGCCCTGGTCAAGGCCGTTCAGAACCAACTCGGCAAATTCATAATCACAGCCCAGGTCCTTGAAGGAGGTCTGCCCCGGCTCCAGGCCGGCCGACGAGACTCGGCCCGCCAAGTCGTCGAACCCGAGGTAAGCCGCCATCTGGCGGACCAGGCGTTTGGGCAGGTTGCCGATCGGGCTGAGGTGCACCGCGCCGTCGCCGAATAACGTGTAGTAGGCAACTCCGTAATCCTCATCCCGGTTGCCGGTGCCAATCACGGTCTTGTTCTCCGTCGCCGCTTTGGCGTGCAGGATCACCGCTCGAATCTCGGAAGTCAGGTTGCCGCGATGATACTGATGGCGCAGGGCCTCGGGATTGGTGGTCTTGAAGGCTTCCACAATCGGCTCGATGCTCTGGACTTCATGCCGCAACCCCAATCGGTTCGCGACTTTGAGGCCGTCTTCGGCATCCTTGGGATCATTGGTGTGCGAGGGCAGCAGGTATCCCACGACCTCCAGCGGCTGTTCGGGGCAGCGCGCGTTGTGCCGGTCAAACGCCCGTTTCGTCAAGGCCGCCACACAGGTGCTGTCCACACCGCCGGAAAGCCCAAGCACGCCGCCGGTCTTGTTCAACCTCCGGACCGCTTCCACGATGAAGTTCCCGATTTCATTCGCCACCCGCTCCGGGTCCATTCGGGCCAGTTTGATTCTCTGCTGCGGTGTCTTCATCCCGGCCATCCTAATACCATTGCCCTCGGACCGAAATTACTTTCGGGAGGCGGCTGCGGGAAAGCGCGCATGGCCAGCCGCGACGTTCCGGCTGCCAGGCGGGCTCGTCTTTCCTCGTGCTTCTGCAGGCAGGGAGCGCGTTGGCCACAGAGCGCACTTCCTTCTTTCCAACCGGCTTCAATGCATGTTGTATGCAATGGTATTTCTTTTATGGGCAAAGAGTTCGCCATCACGCCGCGCAGCGTTGCGCGGATCGAGACCAAGTACCGCCGCATTGTTACGCCCTTGCCGCACCCGGATTCGGTGCCGACGCTGGAGAAGCTGCGCAAGTTCGAGCCGCAGTCCATGCGCGGGCAGCCGCCGCTGGTTTGGGACCGGGCGGAGGACGTGTTCGTCTATGACAAATACGGCAACCGCTGGCTGGACTGGAGCAGCGGCGTGCTCGTGACTAACGCGGGGCATTGCGCGCCCGAAGTGCGCCAGGCAATCCTCGGCCAGGTCAACAGCGGCTTGCTGCATAACTATGTGTTCCCTAGCGAAGAGCGCGCCGCCCTCGTGGAGCAGTTGGTGCGGGTCGCGCCGCCGGGATTGGAGAAGGTGTTCCTGCTGACCACCGGTTCGGAGGCTACGGAGTGCGCCATCAAGCTGGCCCGCGCGCATGGCATTCGCAAAGGCGGCAACAACAAGATCGGCATCGTGGGCGCGGAGCGTGGTTTCCACGGGCGGACGCTCGGCGCGCAGCAGGCCGGCGGCATTCCCGGGCAGAAGGGCTGGATCGTGAACGAGGACCCGGCGATTGTGCAGGTCCCGTTCCCGGATGGCTACTGGACCGAGGACACCAGCTTCGACCTCTTCCTTGCGACGCTGGCCGGGAAAGGGCTGGCGCCGGAGAACGTCGCCGGCGTGATGTTCGAGACCTACCAGGGCGTGGGGCCGGACTTCGCGCCGACGGACTACATTCGCCAGCTCGCCCAATGGTGCAAAGCGCACGGGGCGCTGCTGGTGTTCGACGAGGTCCAGGCCGGGTTCGGCCGCACGGGCAAATTCTGGGCCTTCGAGCATTACGGCGTCACGCCGGATTTGATTTGCTGCGGCAAAGGCATCAGCAGTTCGCTGCCGCTCTCGGCGGTCATTGGCCGGACCGAGATCATGGATCAGTTCGGGCCGGGCTCGATGACCAGCACGCACACGGGCAACCCGGTGTGCTGCGCGGCGGCGGTGGCCAGCGTGAGGAAGATCGTGGCGGAGAATCTCACGGCCAACGCCGCGCGCCTGGGCGAAATCCTCGAGGCGGGCCTGCGGGCGATTCAGAGGCGGCATGCGGAGGTCATCGGCCATTACACTTGCCGCGGGCTGGTCGGCGGTTTGCAGATCACCAAACCGGGCCGCAAGGAGCCGAACAACGACATGGCGCACGACATCATCGAGCGCTGTTTCCACAAAGGGCTGTTGTTCTTCGCGCCGGTGGGGGCCTGGGGGCAAACGGTAAAGGTTGCCCCTCCCCTCACCATCAACGAGGAAGCCCTGCGCGAGGGTTTGGCGGTGCTCAGCGAGGCGGTGGATGAGGCCGCCCCTCAAGGATAAGCGCCAGGCATCGGCGGCCAACGGAATACTGGGCGACGCAAGCGGGAGGGTCTCTCCCCGCAGCGGTTCTATAGGGTTGTTTTCACCCCCTGAGCGAATATGCCTGCACAGCCGGTCG
>CAZHEW010000457.1:0-3129 GCA_964531815.1 uncultured Verrucomicrobiota bacterium | reverse complement strand
TCCAGGCCAACCTCCCGCGCTCAGCACCCCTCATTGTTCCCACCCTGTCGATCCTCAATTCACCAGTTGCCCTTTGCCACCGCGGTGTGCCGGCCTTTCCCGTCCACCTTGCCATTTGCACGCTCGGAGAGTACTCTTCTCGCGATGATCGTTCCAATACACCTGCAGTGTACTTGCCATGACTAAGTCGCACTCCAAATCACGCCCAGCCACCAGGACGGGTTCAGCCCCTGCCTCGGCCCCGAAGCCGGCGCTTGAATCCTTGCGGGAACAGATTGACCAGATAGACCAGCAGCTTGTAGACCTGCTGGTCCAGCGAGGCCGCGTGGTTCAACAGGTCACCGAAATCAAGAAGCAGCACGATCTGCCCACCTTCCACCCGGCCCGCGAGGAGAACCTCATCTCGACCCGCCGCGCCCAGGCCACGCAGGCTGGACTGGATCCCGACTACGTGGAAGACCTGTTCCGGACAATGCTCCGCCATTCCCGCGTCGGGCAACTGAACACCCTCAGCCGCCGCAGCGTCCGGCCCGGCGCCAAAGTCCTCATCGTCGGCGGGCTGGGAAATATGGGGCGTTTCTTCTCCACCTGGCTCCGCCAATCCGATTACGAAGTCCGCATTTTAGACCGTGAGGATTGGCCGCAAGTCCGTTCGCTCGCCGCCGGCGTTGACCTTTGCCTGCTGGCGGTGCCTATTGAAACCACCCCGTCCGTTGCGCTCCAGATCGGCCCGCACCTACCGTCCGCCTGCATCCTGGCCGATATTACCAGCCTCAAGCGCAAGCCCCTGGAAGCCATGCTCCGGGGCCACGCCGGACCCGTCGTCGGACTGCACCCCCTCTTCGGCCCGGCCACAGTCACGATGGACAAGCAGATTGTGGTCTTTAGTCCCGGCCGCGCCATGGACAAGTGCCAGTGGTTCCTTGCCCAACTCACTCTCTGGGGCAATGTGCTGGTCGAGACCCCGCCCGCGGAGCACGATGAGATCATGGGGATTGTCCAGGCCCTGCGCCACTTCGCCACCTTCACCTTTGGCCAATTCCTCCGCTCGCGCGGCGTCCCCATCTTGCGCACCCTTGAACTCTCCAGTCCGATCTACCGCTTGGAACTGGCCATGGTCGGACGTCTCTTCGCCCAAGACCCTCAACTCTACGCCGAGATCGTGTTTGCCACACCCGAGCGCCAGAACCTCCTGAAGGACTACATCCAGTCCCTCCAGCAAAACCTTGCCCTCGTCGAGCGTGGCGACAAAGCCGAATTCGTCGCGCGCTTCCGCCAGATCGCCGAGTGGTTTGGCCCCTTCAGCGAACAGGCCATGCGCGAGAGCACCTTCCTGGTCGAGAAGCTCGTTCACCGGTTCTGACGCCCGCGTCGGCTCTTGCTCTGCTCAATAGATCAAGGGAATAAACCGCCGCACCCGGCGCTCGTAACTCGCGTATTGGGGGAACTGCTTTCGGAGCCAGCGTTCCTCGCACCGGGCCTTGGCGTCCAGAAGCGGCGCGAGGGCCAACGCCGCCAACAGCGCGGGCCAACTGGCGGAGAACAAGGCCCAGCCCGCCGACGCGCAGAACACAGCGACGTAGAGCGGATGACGCATGAACCGATAAATGCCCGTTTGAACCAATCTGGTGCGCGGCAACGGTTTGGGAAACGGCGTCAGGCTCCGGCCCAGGCGCATGGCACCCGCCAGGCCGCAAACTGCGGAGACCAGGAGTAGCAGGCAGCCACACCATGTTAGCGGAACACTATGCCAATGGTTGCGATAGAAAATGCCACCTGCCAAGACCAGGCCCAGAAGCAGGTTCTGGCCGAGCACCCAAAGCCCGCCGCGATCAAGAAAGATGTTGCTCACGCGTCCCGCCACATGGCAGCGGCTAATGAGGGCAAGTCATCGGCCGGAACGATTGTCATCGCCAGACGAAAGCTGGAAAGCGTGCGCCGATTATAGATCGCCGAGCGTCTCACCGATCGCGAGTTAAACAGCCCTAATGTGTCCATAGCTCTGGCGTGGATAACAATCGAAGCCGCTGGCCGTCAAGGTGCGCAAAGCTCGGTTTGAGCCTTGGTTATGGGCGCCCGGTTGCTAGCACCGTCCAAGGGCCACGCACGTGCAATAGTTCTGCTAACCGGAATGTGGCGGGTGTTGCGTCTCGGAGGGGCTTGGTGCATGATCGTGGCAGGAGGTTTCTAACTGGCCAGTGAGAACGGCGATGCCTAAACCAGCCGCCAATGCGAGGGAAAGTCTAAGGCGATCATGCGTGTGGAATTGCAGTTCCGGCAGCAGGTCAGCGCAGGCAATGCAGAGAAAGGTGCCCGAGCAAAACGCCAGAGCGCAGCCGAGCCACGCCGGATGTTCATACGCCCACGAGCCGGCACCCAGGAAAAACAGCATTGCGCCGAGCGGGGTCACACATGCGAACACCACATTGACCCAGTGTCTTGATGCCCGAGCCGCACCGCTTGCAGCCATCAATGCCGTAATGGCCAGCGCCCCGAAAGGTTTGTGCAGAATGACGGCAAGTGCCGTGCCCAGACCCAATGCCCCGCCCTGCGCGTGCGCATCCGACGCCACGGCTGCTGCCATTGCCAGCCCGTCAAATACCGAGTGAATTGACAATCCGAATGCAACCCCAATCCAAGAGAGACTGCGGGCGGATCGCTCGGCCAGCGAATGGGTATGTCCACACGGCTCAGTTGGACTTCCCTCGGGAACATCATGGTGATGAAAGGGCACAAACCGCTGCAGGAAGAACATGACGAGGAATCCGGCCAGCAGCCACGCAGTGCTTCGGTGGACGGAGCCCAGTTCATGAGTGGCATGCGGTAGCAGGCCAAGCACCGACAATCCGAGCATCAAGCCGGCGACAAAACTGACGGCCAGTTGAAGGCGGATGTGCGTCAACTTGAATACGTTGGGCATCATGCCGCCAGCTAACGCTGCCAGCAAGGCGAGCAGACAGTAGCTGAGCAACAGCGCGGTTGGAGATTGCATGGGAACATTCATAGCATAGAGAGCAGCAGCAGCGCCAGTGCATCTTATTGCGTGGGGTTTCGCCCCAATCCTTGGTGCTCTCGGTCATAAGTTCGGTGACGTATCCAGCGCAAGGCAGACATCGTAGTCACCCGAGG
>CAZHEW010000456.1:0-3130 GCA_964531815.1 uncultured Verrucomicrobiota bacterium | reverse complement strand
AGCAGCCTTCACCGGCTTTCACCAGCCAATCTACCAACAACTCACGAATGCGCCCCTCCCGACTTCGCAGGGCGGTCGGTGCTTGTCTCCGAACTCCGACTGGGTTACTGCTTAACAGATGGACATTGCCCGAGATGCTCGGATTTATGTGGCTGGTCACTGTGGCTTGGTTGGTAGCGCGATCTGGCGTGAACTGCAGCGGCGCGGCTTCACGGGCCTGATCGGCCGCACTCATGCCGAACTGGACCTGCTGGACGGGGCTGCCGTCAGCAAGTTCTACGCGCTGGAAAAGCCCGAATACGTGGTGGACGCGGCGGCCAAGGTGGGCGGCATCCTGGCCAACGACCGGCACCCGGCAGAGTTCATCTTCCAGAATCTGCAAATCCAGAATAACCTAATTCACGGTGCTTACGTGGCTGGAGTGCGCAAGTTGCTGTTCCTGGGCAGTTCCTGTATTTACCCGAGGTTGGCTTCGCAGCCAATGAAGGAGGAGTATCTTCTTACCGGGCCACTCGAACCTACCAATGAGTGGTATGCTGTGGCAAAGATCGCCGGCATTAGAATGTGCCAGGCCTATCGGCGCCAGTACGGCTGTGATTTTATCAGTGCGATGCCCACCAACATGTACGGGCCGAACGACAATTATGATCCGGAGAACTCGCATGTGCTGCCCGCCTTGATCCGCAGGTTCCACGAAGCCAAGCTGGCCAACGCGTCAACGGTGACCTGCTGGGGCACAGGATCGCCGTTCCGGGAGTTCCTTTATGCGGATGACCTCGCCCGGGCTTGTGTGTTCCTGCTCGAGCATTACAGCGAGGAGCAGTTTATCAACGTAGGATCCGGCTCTGAAGTGTCCGTTCGAGAGTTGACCGAAACGGTCGGGCGGGTGGTTGGGTACGCTGGCAAGATTGTCTGGGACACGAGCAAACCGGACGGCATGCCACGCAAGCTAATGGACAGTTCGCGCCTGCTTGCGCTCGGCTGGAGGCCCCAGGTCAATCTCGAGGCGGGCATTCGGCTAGCCTACGAGGACTTTCTGAAGCGGTTCGGCTGATACTGCATCGGGGCACCGCTATGGCATCCAAACGGGTCGTTGTTGTCGGTGCGGGCATTGTGGGGCTGGCCACGGCGCATAAGCTGGCGGCGCGTTGTCCGGGGGTGCGCATCACCGTGCTGGAGAAGGAAGGCCGTGTTTGTGCGCATCAGAGCGGGCACAACAGCGGCGTCCTGCATTCCGGGCTGTACTACAAGCCGGGTTCACTGAAAGCAAGGCTAGCGGTGACGGGCATTCGCGAGATGGTGGCCTTTTGCCGGGAGCATTCGGTGCCGCACGAACTTTGCGGCAAGCTGGTGGTGGCGGCGGACGAAACCGAGGTGCCCCGGTTGCATCGCCTGCAGGAGCGCGGCACACAGAACGGCTTGGAGGGACTGAGCTTGCTTGATCGCGAGCAGATGCGTGAGGTCGAGCCGCACGTGGGCGGTGTTGCCGCCTTACGCGTTCCCCAGGAAGGAATCGTGGACTATGGGAAAGTCTGTGAGGCTCTCCAGAAGGAGATCGAAGGCAGCGGGGGATCGGTTGTGCTGGGGGCCAAGGTCACCGGGCTGCAGTTCCGGAACGGCGAGTGGCGGATTGGGAGCACGAAAGGGGATTGGCAGGCGGACTTCTTGATAAACTGCGCCGGGCTCCAGTGCGACCAATTGAGCATTCTCGCCGGCGAGAAGCGCGAGGTGCGCATCGTGCCTTTCCGCGGCGAGTATTACGCCATCAAGCCGGAGCGGACGTATTTGGTACGCAACCTCATTTACCCTGTGCCGGATCCGCAGTTTCCCTTCTTGGGTGTGCATTTCACGAGGCTCATTTACGGAGGCAGGGAGGCTGGCCCCAACGCGGTGCTGGCCCTTGCCCGCGAGGGCTACCGGAAAACGGACATGAAGCTCGCCGACGTGTGGGATGCACTGACCTTCTCTGGTCTGTGGCGTTTCTTGGCGAGGCACAAACGCATGAGTTGGGATGAGTTGCGACGCTCTTTCAGCAAACGGTTGTTCTGCGCCTCGCTGCAACGGCTGGTGCCGGCAATTCAGGAGGCCGATCTAATGCCGGGAGGCGCTGGCGTGCGCGCGCAGGCGATGTCACCGGACGGCACCCTGGTTCAGGACTTCTGCCTGTTGAGTCGGCCGCAGGCGCTGCACGTGCTGAATGCGCCAAGTCCGGCGGCGACAGCGGCGCTAGCTATTGGCGAGGAAATCGCAAATCTGGTTGCAAGGGAGCGCTGAGTTGCTCTACCTAATGCTTGTTTATCAATATGAAGATTCTAATTACTGGCGGCGCAGGCTATCTGGGTTCAGTGCTGGCTCCGACCCTGCTGGGGTTGGGACACGAAGTCACGGTGGTGGATAACTTCCTGTTTCGGCAGAGCAGCCTGACCGATTGCTGCCATTGCGAGGGGTTCCGGGTGGTGCGCGGAGATTGCCGGGATGAGGCGCTGATGACGCAGTTGGTTGCCGGAGCGGATGTCATCATTCCGCTGGCTGCGCTGGTGGGGGCGCCCATGTGCGATCGTGATCCGGTAGCCGCGCGCACGACTAACCTTGAGGCGGTGGCCACGCTTTGCCGCATTGCTTCCGCTTCTCAGCGCATCCTCATGCCCGTGACCAACAGCGGCTATGGGGTCGGTGAGAAGGGCAAGTTCTGCACCGAAGAAACGCCGCTGCGGCCCATCTCACTGTATGGCATAACGAAAGTGCAGGCTGAGGAGATTATTCTGCAACGTGAGAACAGCATCAGCTTGCGCCTTGCCACTGTTTTCGGCGTCTCGCCGCGGATGCGGATTGATTTGTTGGTGAATGATTTTGTTCACCGGGCGGTAAACGACCGGGCGGTGGTCATCTTCGAGGGGCACTTCAAGCGCAACTATATCCATGTCCGCGATGTTGCGCGCGTATTCGTTCACGCTCTCAACCGATTCGAGGCCATGAAAGGGAAAGCCTACAACGTCGGGCTCGACGAGGCAAACCTCTCCAAGCTCGAGCTGTGCGCCGTGATCCAGAAGCATCTGCCGAAGTTCGTCTTTCTGCAAGCGCCGATCGGCGAAGATCCGGACAAGCGGGACTACATCGTTTCTAATGCGCG
>CAZHEW010000455.1:0-3132 GCA_964531815.1 uncultured Verrucomicrobiota bacterium | reverse complement strand
CGCGCAGGGCGGCCCGCATTTCCCAGGCATACAGAACACCCACTTCGCGCCAGTTCAGCCAGCCGCGACCACATCGAGTTAAGGTGGTCTGGCTCATCTGAGTGTGTACGGCTTATCTGCCATCGGACGTTTCGACCAGCCAAGCTTAGGTTCGTTTCATTCAGCGACTCCGAGAAATAAAGCCCGGTGCGGGACCGCCGCACGGTCTCCCACCGCGCGTTTCCTGCAAGCCCGACGCCCCGACCGGCCCAGTAGATAGCATGAAAGCCGCCCGACGCGCAACGAAGGTAACAGGCTTACGAAGCTACGGGAAGGAAACGGCTCAAAGGAGGCGCATTGGTTGAAGGCATGACGCCCTCACGACGGGAGCCGGCCCAGGCACATGAAAACCGCGGCTTGCCGTCAGATGGTCGCGGGTCGGAGCGGTTCGACCAAAATGAGGCTGGCCAACTGCTGGCTGATGGCCAGGCGCGCGTTGCACACCTGGCAGATGAAATTCGTCTGGCTGGTTAACAGCTTAATGATCCGGTCCTCTCCCAAACCCAACTCCCGCAGGCGGGTTTGAAGCTCCGGCGTGCCGCACAATTGCTTGATGCGGACCGCGATGCCGGCCTTAACCTGGCTCAACGGGCAAACATCGCAGGGACACTCCTGCTGGCATTTGGACTTAAATATACGTTGCCGCTTCATCTATTCAGGCTCGAATCTCAGCCAACTGCCTTTGCACAACCACACATTTCTTGGCGTTTCATTGCCTTAAATTGCATGTCGGCCAGCCTTTGAAATACACGGTTAGGCCAGGAACCAATGTGCTGACGCCCCCGAACTGGATG
This sequence comes from uncultured Verrucomicrobiota bacterium, assembly GCA_964531815.1. Classification (GTDB taxonomy): domain Bacteria; phylum Verrucomicrobiota; class Verrucomicrobiia; order Limisphaerales; family UBA8199; genus UBA8199. The sequence goes on along the minus strand of CAZHEW010000455.1, from coordinate 2,299 downwards.
GATTCGCCGTCAATCAGCTCGAAGGTCTGCCAACGCAGGTGGCGGCGGCAACTGTTGAGCGGCGGGGGAAATTGATTGCCGTCTGCGGCGGCGCCTACTACGGTTACGAGGTGAATTACTTGCGAACGAGCGTCTCGTTTGCCTTATAGAGCGATTATGACCAAGAAACCGCTGACAACCCAGGAATTGCGGGATCTGACGTTGGCCCTGAACCGCGTGGCGCGGAATCTGTGGTGGACGTGGAACCAGGAGGCGCAGGACGTCTTCCAGGAACTTTCGCCGCGGGGCTGGCAGAATCTTTACCATAACGCCGTGGCGATCTTGCACGAGGTGTCGGACTACGAGCTGCGTGTGCGCCTGCAGGACCCGGACTTCTGCGAACGGGTGTGCGAGGTGCTGCGGCTGCACGAGGCCTACATGAATGACCAGCACACCTGGGCACATGAGCACGCGCCGGCCCTGCGAACCAACCCCGTGGCCTATTTCTCGGCGGAATTCGGCTTTCACGAGACCTTGCCCATCGCGGCGGGCGGGTTGGGAATCCTGGCCGGAGACCACGCGAAATCGGCGAGCGACCTGGGCCTTGGCTTTGTGGGAATCAGCTTGTTCTACCGGGAGGGCTATTTTCAGCAGGCAATTGATGCGAACAACTGGCAGACCGAGTACTACACGCGCCTGAACCCGAGAAACCTGCCAGTCGAGCCGGTTCTCAACGAGAAGGGCGAGCCGCTGGTATGCCGGGTGGAGATCGAGATGAACGAAGTGGCATTCCAGGCGTGGCGGGCGAACGTGGGCCGGGTGGCGGTCTATTTGCTCGATGCCAACCTGCCCGAGAACGAGCAGCACTTCCGCGACCTGACGCAGCGGGTTTATGGCGGAGACAGCACCACGCGCATCATGCAGGAGATGCTCCTGGGCATCGGGGGCGTGCGGCTGCTGCGCGCGCTGGGGGTCAAGCCCTCGGTGTTCCACATGAACGAGGGGCACGCGGCGTTTCTGACGCTGGAGCTGATGCGCGAGAAGCTGGCGGCGGGAAAGAGTCTCGAGGAAGCGTTGAGCCAGACCAAGGCCGAGTGCATCTTCACAACCCACACGCCGGTCGAGGCGGGGCACGACCGTTTCCGCCCGGATTTGCTGGACTACGCCATGCCCCGGTTCCGGATGCAGCTTCTGGTGCCGTTCCCGGAGGTAATAAAGCTGGGACGGGTGAATCCGCAGAATGAACACGAGCCGTTTTGCATGACGGTGCTGGCGTTGAAGCTGTCGCGGGCAGCCAACGCCGTGAGCGAATTGCACGGCCAGATCAGCCGCCAGATGTGGCATTGCCTTTATCCGGATCGGCCGATGGAGGAGGTGCCCATCGGGCATATCACCAACGGTGTTCACCTGCTGGGGTGGATGAAGGGGACTGTGCGCCGGTTCTGGCAGCGCAAGCTCAAGACCAGCCTCGCCGACGCGGCTCCGCCGGGGTTTCGCGGCCTGGAGGCCGATTGGGCCACGCAAGTCAACTCGCCCGAATTCTGGCAGCGGATTGCGGACCCGGACTTTATCACCGACGAGGAGATCTGGGCCCTGCGCTTCAAGCTGCGCCGGGAACTGATCGAGTTTGCGCGGCGGCGGCTGCTGATTCAGCAGCAGCGCTTGACACACGGCGATTTCATCGCGTTCGATCAACTGCTGAACCCCGACGCGCTGACCATCGGGTTTGCGCGCCGGTTTGCGACCTACAAGCGGGCGCCGTTGGTGTTCCAGCAGTTGGAGAACATTGTGCGCCTGGCGCGCGACAAGGACCGCCCCATCCAGTTTGTCTTTGCCGGCAAAGCCCATCCGCGCGACGACGAGGGCAAACGCTACATCCAGCACATCATTCACCTAAGCAAATACAGCGACCTGCAAGGGCACCTGGTATTCATCGAGAACTACGACGTCCACGTGGCCCGGCAGATGGTGTCCGGCTGCGACGTGTGGCTCAACACGCCGCGCCGTCCGCTCGAGGCCTCGGGCACCAGCGGCATGAAGGCCGGGTGCCACGGCTGCCTCAACCTGAGCATCCTGGACGGCTGGTGGCGCGAGGGTTGCGACGGGACCAATGGCTTTGCCATTGGCGAAGATGCCCATGCCAGCTCGGTCGAGGAACAGGACAAGGTGGACAGCGCCAATCTATACAAGGTGCTGACGCAAGAGGTGATCCCGTTGTTCTACCAGCGCGACGCGCAGGGCATCCCGCGGCAATGGATCCAGCGCATCCGACGCGCGGTTGTGACCCTCGTGCCGCAATTCACGACGACGCGCATGGTGC
>CAZHEW010000454.1:0-3154 GCA_964531815.1 uncultured Verrucomicrobiota bacterium | reverse complement strand
GTTCATGCCTTCGTCACCCGGAAAAAGTAACTGCTCAGGTAACTGCCCGCCTTGAGGCGGCTACCTGACCAGTTACGTTGAATTACAATGGCGAGGACCATTCCGTTCCTGGTGGCGAAGGCTGGTAGCATATTGCGAGGTTGCTTTGCAACCATGAGCTCCCGGGCTTGCGGCTGCAAGGCGAATCTTATGCTAGTGTCTGATCTGAGCTCATCTCAGTTTCTGGCAACGTCGTAAAGCTGGTGGGGCATGTGGCAACGGTTGACGGCGCGTCCAAAGCGGGCTGCGACGCAGACTTCTGGTCATAGACGCCCGCTCCAACTCATGCCAGCCAGGCCCCACATGCAGCCAATCCTTGCTCTTCCGCCCTGCATAGGTGCAACCGACTGTCCGCGCGGCACTTCCACACCTTATCTGCCCCCGTGCCCCACCCTCTCGCCATGGTCCTGCCCCCGATTCGGGCGGCGGCAGCGCCTTGTAACTGCTGTCGGGAGGTGTCAATGCCACCCCCTCAGTTGCGCCACCGCGTTTCTGGCGCCTTCGCCCCGGAAAGGGCCGTTCCGCCGCTGGATTTTGAGTGGGTCTGATCTTGTACTCGCAAATATTGACGGTCCGCGCCGGCTTTCCAGAATGATCGCGGTGTGCGAGAGTCGTTTGAACATGAAGTCCATTGCGCCCAACTGGGAGCCCCGGCAGAGCTGCCGCGGCTGTGCGCTGCTCCTGTGGCTGCTTTTCCTGGCGGCGCCGCCGCTGCTGGCCGAGAGCCATTACCTCCCGGCCGGCCGGCCTGACGGCGTAGCGCTGCTGGCGCCGCCTCCAGCGCCCGGCTCGGCGGAGGAAGCGGCGGACCTGCTGGCCGCGCGCGCGGTCTTCAACCAGCGGACGGAGGCGGAGAAAGAGCACGCCTTCAAGACTGCCACCCTTTCCATCTTCAACTTTGCGCCGGCGATTGGGTCTTGCTTCGAGCCCGGCAGGTTTCCGAAGACTGAGGCGCTGTTCCAGAAGGTCAGAGCGGACATTTCCGAGCCCGTGAGCCGAACCAAGAAACATTGGAAACGGCGGCGGCCATACGAATTAGACCCGCAACTGACCCTGGGCCGGCCCGAGACCAGCTACGGTTATCCGAGCGGGCATTCCACGCGCGGCACCGTGCAGTCGCTGCTGCTGGCCGAGCTGTTTCCGCAGCGGCGGGAGGGGATTCTGGCCATTGGCCGCCAGATCGGCTGGGACCGGGTGCTCATCGGCAAGCATTTTCCAGCCGACATCCACGCCGCGCGGGTGCTGGGCCAGGCGATCGTGCGCGAGTTGCTGGCCAGCCCGGCCTTCCAGCGCGACCTGGCCGAGGCCAGGGCCGAGGTCCGGGCTTGCGCCGAGGCAACCCCGAATGGCGCGAATCCAGGCTTGCGTTCCGGCGCCGCTCAATTACCTTCCACAGTTCCGGCTCTGGAATGTGAGCGGAAATGACTTAGACTAGACCAGTATGGCATCAGCAAATGATCTTCGCCGCGGCATGGCGATTAACTACAACGGCGATATCTGCGTGGTAATGGACACGCAGCACCGGACGCCCGGCAACCTCCGCGCTTTCGTCCAGGCCAGCCTTCGCAGCCTTCGCAGCGGACGATCCTCCGACGTGCGCTTCAGCTCGACCGAGAAGATAGACGTCGTGCCGATGATGACCCGCAAGATGGATTTCAGCTACAAGGACGGCGAGGATTACGTCTTCTCGGACCCCGAAACCTACGAAACCGTCATGGTCCCGCCGGACCTTGTCGGGGAGGCCAGGAATTACCTGGTCGAAAACGCCCAGGTGACCGTGACGTTCGTCGAGGAAAAGGCGGTGGCGATCGAGCTGCCATCCAGCGTGGTGTTGAGGGTGTCCGATGCGCCAGAAGGCATTCGGGGTGATTCGGCCAATAACGTCCAGAAACCCATCACGCTGGAGACCGGCATCACTGTCCAGGCCCCCCTCTTCATCAAGACCGGCGAGAAGATCAAGGTGGACACCCGCACTGGCAAGTACATGGAACGGGCATAGTCCGCGGTTCCAGGGCCAGGTTCCAGAATCTAAAGCAAGCGACCCGCCCCCCGGCGGGTCTCAGGGTTTCGGGGGAGGTCTCGATCAATCCGCTCCGTCAGGCGGCGCGGCGAACCCGAACTTGCGGGCCAATGCCAGCGAGGTGCTCAGCGGTCCAACGCCCGCCGTGCAGGTGGCATCCGACAGGGAAGCCGCCGCGAGGCAGACGCCCGTCAGCAGGCAGCGCTGCAAGTCCCAGCCTTCGTGCAAGCCATACAGCACCCCGGCGCAGAACGCATCGCCGGCGCCCGCCGTCCCGGCGATGTAGTTGCGGGGCAGTTTCAGCGCGGGCTGCCAGAAATCCTCCCCTTTGCGCGTGCGCGCGAAGGCCCCTTCCGGGAAATGCACCACCACCAACTCGCGCACGCCCTGCTGCAGCAGCGCGCCGGCCGCGTGCCGCAGCGCCACCGTGTCCAACTGCCCGCCCGGCGGCCGGATCTTGAAGCCGGTCGTCTTGCCCGCCTCGATCTCGTTGAGGATGCAGTAATCCACATGCTTCAGAGCCGGATTCACGATCCGCGCGAAGCGGTCGCTGTCCTCGCTCACCACATCCACGCTGGTCCGCACCCCCGCCGCCTGCGCCCGGGCCAGCAAGCGCGCCGCCTGCGTGCCGAATCTGGCATCCGGCTCGTCCAACGCGTCGAGCAGCAGCAAGTACCCAAGGTGAAAAATGCGGGCGTTGAGCTTCTTGAAGTCCAAATCGCCGCCGCACCACAGCGCGTTTGCGCCGCGGGCATGGAAGAACGTCCGTCGCCCGTGGCCCTGCTCGGTCATCACGTCCGTGTAGGAGGTGGGGGCTTGGGGGGTGGTGCCGAGGTGCCGGACATCAATCTTGTAGCGCCGGCAGGTCTGGAGGATCTCCCTGCCCAGGGCGTCCCGCCCGACGAGGCCGGCGGCAAAAAGCGGAAAAGGCGTGCCGGACCGCGCCAGGTCCACCAGGACGTTGAAGGGCGCCCCGCCTGTGCCCTGGGATTGGCTGCGAATGTTCGCGAGCTGCTCCGGCTGCGGATAAACATCAACCATCTTGACCTGGTCAATGATCCAGTTGCCCCCGGCGAGCAGCCCGGAGCGAATGTT
>CAZHEW010000453.1:0-3169 GCA_964531815.1 uncultured Verrucomicrobiota bacterium | reverse complement strand
CAGGCTGCCGAGCTGGTCCTGGAGGGCGAGTCCCGCAAACAGCTCCGGCTTGCTGCCTACCTCCAGGCCGAACTCGAACGGCTCGCCGGCATCCAGGATCTCCTCCACCACCTCGCGCAACTGGTTCACCTTGATCGGAAAGACGCCGCGATATTTGCCCTGATAGTCGAACTCGGCGATCGAGTTCCGGAAGGCAAGGTTAATGGCCTCGACCCGGTGGCGCAGAATGTCCTGGAATCGAATCAGCAGCGGAGACTTCAAACCCCGTGCCTTCGCCTCTTCGACGACATCCGTCAGGTCCACTGACGCCCCGGCCTCGCGCAGCGGCTTGGCCACGACGTGCCCGGCTTCGTTGATGTCGAAGTATCCCCCGCCCCAACGATGAATGTTGTACAGATTGCGAGCGGCTTGGATGTCCCAAGGCTCGCGACCGTCGGTTGAGTTGCTCATTTCCGCAGCTTAATAATGATGCGCACTATAGAACTCCGCCGCGGGAATTCAATAGGCGTGTGCAAAATATTTTCGTAAAGATTCGGCAACCCGGTCTCCGTGCAAGGGCACACAGCCCACAGGTGGGGAATTGGCCGTGTTGTCAAACGCCTCCCCGCCTCCCGAACAATCCGCTCGGCATTTGCTTGGGCGCACGGCCGCATCCCCCCCTCACGGTGCTGCGGGCCGAAGTAAATCCGAAATCCGAGTTGCATGGGGCGGAACCGCCTCTCCACGTTGCACGCACCACGCAATACGCGCCATCTCCCACTTCCCCCTTTGCACCTGCGCCCGGTTCTGTTTTCATCGCCGCATGTCAAAAGTCTCACTGGCGGCGATAGTCCGGCACTGCGACCGGTTGCTCCGCGCGGCCACGGTCCAGGACTATGACCGGGCGGCCAACGGCCTGCAGGTCGAGAATCGTGGAGCCGTTACCCGGATCGCCGCGGCGGTGGACGCGAGCCTGGCCACGGTCCGGTTGGCGGCGGCCGCCAAAGCGGACTTGCTGCTGGTGCATCACGGACTCTTTTGGGCTCCGGCGCATCCGTGGACCGGGAGCCGCTACGAGCTGCTGCGCTGCCTGCTCGATCACAATCTGGCGGTTTACAGCTCCCATCTGCCGCTGGACGCACACCCCCGCCTGGGCAATAACGCCCGGCTTTGCGCGGCGCTGGGGCTGAAGCGGCTGCGCCCCTTTTTCTTCAGCCACGGCCTGTTTCTTGGCTTTCAGACGAGGGCCAGCATCTCACGGTCGGACCTGGCCAGGCGTTTGGAGCGCGCGACGGGAAGCCCGGCGCGAGTCATTCCGGGGGGCCCTGCCATCTGCCGCCGGATCGGTGTCGTGAGCGGCGGGGCGGGCGAAGATCTGAAGACGGCAGTGGCGGAAGGGGTTGATACCTTTGTGACCGGCGAGGGGCCGCATTGGACGTATGCCCTGGCGGAGGAATTGCGGGTGAACGTCCTTTACGGCGGGCACTACGCGACCGAGACCTTTGGCGTCAAGGCGCTGGCGGCGCACCTCTCGCGGCGGTTCAAAGTGCCCTGGGTCTTTCTGGACCACCCGACGGGCCTGTGAAGCGGGCCCGCCCTACTTGGCGCCGCGGCGGCCCTTTTCGGTCAGCCCCACCAGCAAACGTCTGCCGTCGTTGGCCACCATGCCCAGGAACCGGAACAGTCGGCGGGCGGCGTTATGCTCGGGCCACGCCGCCAGCAGATCCTTCTCCAGCCGGTCGGCCTCGGCGTTCCGGCCCAGTTTCCTGAGGCATGTCGCCTGCAATTGCTGCGCCTGCCGGAGGCGCAAGTCGGACAAATGGGTGGCGTCGAGAAACTTCATCGCCTCGGAAAACCTGCCCGCCTGGAAGTGCTGTTCGGCAAAGCTGACGAGGCGAGTGAGGGCAAACGCCTCGCGCCCGACGTATTTCGGATCAAAGGCCTTTCGCTCATCGGGGGTCAGGTCGCTGTGCCGCTCCTCCTGAAAGACCGCGTAGAGATCGGAAAAGGCACCATCTTCCTTCAGCAGAGTGGCGGCAATCCCCTCGATCCTCCCCAGCGCCGAATCCCGGGCGGCGGCGTCCGCGCTGTGGATAGCGTGAATCAACCGGCGAGCGGCGTCCTTCCGCTCCTCCAGCGTGAGTTGGAAGAACCGGGCCCAGAACGGCAGATTGCGCATCCGCCGGGTGCGGCCTTTGCCGCGAATCGGATAGAGCAGGATCGGCAGCTTGACATACCGCTCGGCCAATCGCGCGACCTGGCTGACCCAGCGGTCGTCGTACCAGTAGGGAAAGTAGCCGGGGAAGAAGCTTCGCAGGGTGGCCAGCCAGCCCCAGCCGAAAAGCGGGTAAGTGGCCGTATCGGCCGTCATCGGATCATGCGGAAAAGCCAGCAGCACGCCATCCGGGTATTGCGCGAAAGCGGTACGCGCGATTTCATCCCAACCGGCGGTATCGAAGCGCATGTCATCCCCGGAAACCATATAAACCTCGGACGACCGCCCGGAAGCGGCCCAAAGAGCATTGTGCGTATCTCCCAGGCAAGCGGTTTGCGGGCCGAAGTGCCAGTGGACGGGCAGATCCATCTCAGGAAACTGCTTCGCTTCGATCGCCCGCCGGGTGACCTGGTCATCCTCATCAACGTAAAGCCAAAGGGAGACCCTATCCTTGCGGACAGTATGGGCCTTCAGGGAAGCAAAAACCTCCGCCAGGATTTCCGGACGGCCACGCGTCGCGATCAGGATGCTGATCTGCCCGGGATTAACCCGCATGCCGTGCGTGGATTCTGCTGCTTCCATTGGTTTGCTCATAGCATTATGGACTCGCGGACTTCTATTACAGAATTCAGGCCAGATGCGCAACGCTGGTTCGGACTCGTCGCCTGCCAGCAGGACAAAACAGACCGCCCAACCGCGTCACGCGCCAGGAAACAGGAGATTCCGCCAGTGCACCACAGTAACTCGAGTCAATTGGAAACGTCCCAAAGATGGGGGTCATGTAACAACGGCTTCTGGCGCCACGGACGCCTTCCCCGGCCCAAGCCGGCCAGGCCCAATCTGGAACCAATCCGCGCCATTCGGCCCCGCCCAGGGGCAACCGCCTGGGTCTGCACGGTGCTTCCGCACCTTCTTTGCTCTCGCGCCCCACCCTCTCGCCACCGTCCTCCCCCCGTCCCACTACCGTAGAACCTC
>CAZHEW010000452.1:0-3175 GCA_964531815.1 uncultured Verrucomicrobiota bacterium | reverse complement strand
GACCACTTCGACCTGGCCGAGGTCATTGACTTCGTCTCCATCGAGAGCCAGGCCGTCCTCAAGCCCAAATCGGCGGAGATGGCCTGCGAGATTGACATGCTGCGCTCGCTCAAGAAGTCGGACATCCGGACGCCGGACGGCGACACGGGTTTCTGGGTGATGGAGCAGAAGGCCGGCAATGTGAACTGGCAGGACGTCAGCTCGCTGGTGCGCCCCGGCGTGCTGCGCATGTTTACCTACCAGTTGGTGTCGCGGGGGGCGGCGGCGATTGTCTTTTTCCGCTGGCGGCAGCCGCGTTTCGGCACCGAGCAATTCCACGGGGCGGTGATGCCACACCACGCGCGGTCCACCGCCCGGGTTTACAAGGAAGTCGCCCAACTGGGCGACGAAATGAAGCTGCTCTCCCCGGCGCTCAGCCGAACGCGCGTGCAGGCGGAAACCTGCATTCTTTACAGCCATGACAACGCGTGGGTGCTGCAACAGGACGGGCAGCTCAACAAGTTCTTCAACCTGCGCGAGCACATCCAGCTCTTTTACAATGCGCTGCACGACCGGAATCTCGCCGTGGATTTCGCCCGGCCGACCGAAGACCTGTCTCGCTACAAGCTGGTGCTGGCGCCGTCGCTGCACTTGCTCTCCGGCGGAGAAGCCGACCGGTTGAAGCTATACGTGCAAAATGGCGGCACGCTGGTCGCCACGTTCAACACCGGCCTGGTGGACGAGCACAACCTGGCGCCTGACACCGGGTATCCGCATGACCTGACCGATTTGTTCGGCCTGGAGGTGATCGAGTTCGACCACCTGCCGCCGGGCGAGGAGAATCACCTCACTTTCAAGGGCACCTTTCCGGCCAGCCACATGCACCCGGCCCGGCTGTGGTGCGACATCATCGAGCCGAACGATTGCCAGGTGCTGGCCAGCTACGCGAAGGACTTTTATGCGGGCCGGCCGGCGATGACGCTCCATACGTTCGGCCTGGGCAAGGCCATTTACATCGGCACGCAAAGCCACCATTACTTCTACAACGACCTGGTGACCTGGCTGCGCCAGATGTGCAGCCTGCATCCGCTGCTCAAAGTCCCGGACCACGTCGAGGTGAGCCTGCGCCAGAAGGACGACACGAACATCTTCTTCCTGCTGAATCATCAGAATTCGCCGGTGCGCGTCCAGTTCTACAAGCCGATGCACGATTTTCTGACCGGCAACATGTTTTCCGGCAACTACGATTTGCCGCCCCACGGGGTGCTCGTGCTGGATGAATCGGCGGAGGCCAAGACCCCCAGCGCGCCCGAATGAGCAGGGTGCGGCAGAGGGGTTGTCCGGGGCCGAACGCGGGGCGCCTGCTGGTGCTCCCCTGGCCTCAACCCCGGCGTGACCCGATCGAATAACATGCTGCCTCCTCCGCCCCGCCATATCCCGCCGCGCGGCCCCGGCAAGGCGACTCCCCGCGAGCGCGTGTTCGCTCAGTGGCGGGGGATTGACCTCGCCCCGCTGGAGCGGGCGCAAGCCCTGCGCGCCCGGCCCCTGGGAGCCGTTTTGCCGCGCGTCCTTGCCGACATGCGCATTGACCGCCGCCGCGCCGAGGCGGAGATCGTCAAGGTCTGGAAGGATCTGCTGGACCCGAACATTGTGGCTCATGCCCAGCCGACGGGGCTGAACAAGGGCACGCTCTTCGTCACGGTGGACAGCAGCGTGTGGCTGAGCGAGATCGTCCGCTACCGCCGCAAGGAGATTCTCGAAAGCCTGCAGCACAGCTTCGGGCGGAACTTCGTGCAGAGAATCTCCTTCCGGGTGGGCTAGCGGCCGCCCGGGCGGGCGGCGAGAAGAGTTGTTGCGGTCCGCCGCCCAATGGAGCTATAAAATTGGCGTGACGGGCGCCAGGCCTGCGCACGACCGCGAAGGCACGGGGCGCTGAAACGCAACAAAACCTCGAATGCAGTTCTTATGAACATGAAACAATGGACAGTGGTGGCGGGTGCGACGGTGCTCGCCGGCGTATGCCTGACCGCCTGCAAACCTCCCCAGCCGAAGGAGACGATCAAGCTTTCCTACAGCATCTTCTTCCCCCCGACGCACGTGCAGTGCATCGCGGCCACGAACTGGGCGAACGAGATTCAGCAGCGCACTGGCGGGCGCGTGCAGATCACGGTTTACCCCGCCGGGTCCCTCACCAAAGCCGACCAGTGTTACGAGGGGGTGATCAAAGGGATTTCGGACCTCGGGATGAGCTGTTTTGCCTACACGCGCGGGCGTTTTCCCTTGCTCGAGGGCTTGGATCTGCCGCTGGGGTATCCCAATGGCGCCACCGCCACGCGCATCGCCAACGACATGGTCCAGAAGTACCAACCCGCCGAGCTAAACGACGTGAAGGTGCTCTACGTACACGCGCACGGGCCGGGCATCGTCGCGTGCAAGAAGCCGGTGCGTTCGCTGGCGGATGTAAAGGGCCTGAAGGTGCGCGCCACCGGGTTGTCGGCGAAGATCGTCGAGGCATTGGGCGGCACGCCGGTCGCGATGAGCCAGCCGGAAACCTACGAGGCCCTGGCCAAGGGCGTCGTCGAGGCCACGCTGTGCCCCATCGAAACGCTCAAAGGCTGGAAGCAGGGGGAAGCCATCGAGTATGTCGTGGACTCCACGGCGATCGGCTACACGACGGCCATGTTCGTGGTGATGAACAAAGACAAGTGGGCCGCAATGCCTGCCGACGTGCAGAAGGTCTTCACCGAAGTGAGCCAGGAATGGATCGCCAAGCACGGCGAGGCCTGGGACCAGGCCGATCAAGCCGGGCGCGAGTTCGTCACCGGCCTCAACCGCCAGTTCATCCAACTGCCCGAAGCCGAGCAGCAGCAGTGGAAGACCGCGGTCAAGCCGATCCTTGATGATTTCGCGAAGCAGGCCAAGGAGAAGAACCTGCCCGGCGAGGCGATGCTGGCGGACATTCAGGCGGAGATTGCGAAGGCGACAACCGCCAAATGAGTTCGCCGCCCGGTTCCCCGGCTGCTCCGAAAGGCCCGCCTCAATTCTATCACCAGGCGCTGCGAACGCTGGTGATGGCGCTGGCCTATTTGGCGTGCGCGAGCCTCATGGTCATGGTGCTGGTCACCAGCGCGGACGTCGTGCTGCGCCTCTTCCGCCTGTCGCTGACCGGCGCGTATGACATCGTCAAGATTGCCGC
>CAZHEW010000451.1:0-3177 GCA_964531815.1 uncultured Verrucomicrobiota bacterium | reverse complement strand
TGGAGCCAACGGTCAGAATCGAACTGACGACCCGCGCTTTACGAAACCGCTGCTCTACCGACTGAGCTACGTTGGCAACAGTGCGCCCGGCCGCCGACGCTTTCAGGGCATCGGCTACCCGTATACTATTAACTGAATCCATTCCGGGATGCAAGCAGATGCAGAGATACAAATCGCGGCCCCCGTTTCGGCCGAATTGCCCGCCGCCGCATCGCTCGGGTGGCTGGGAGACGGTGGTTGCAGGCTGTGGGGGTGAAAACAGGGGTGCCTGCCCAGGCTTTGCCTGCGGCGAGTTTGACCCGGCCCTGGGGCAAGGCTAATCTGCGTGCATGGAAATGTCCCGCCGCCACAGGGGTGCGGACCCCGAAGATGCGCGTTCGTTCGGTGCCAGCCGTCTGCCGATCCTGCGCCAGGCGAGCCGGGATCTGTGCTGGTTGCTGGACCGCGGTTACGGCATCTCTTCGGCGAGGGAGCTGGTTGGGGACCGTTACCATCTGAGTCGGCGGCAGCGGATTGCCATCGCCCGGTGCGCCCGCTCGAAGCCGTCGAGGGACCGGCGTCAGGCGCATTGTGTTGCGGCGCGGCAACTGCGCGGCCAGGAGCTTTGGCTGGACGGTTTCAATGTGCTGACCGCGGTCGAGACGGCGCTGGGGGGCGGGGTGATCCTGATCGGGCGAGATGGTTGCTGCCGGGACGTGGCGGGGGTTTATTCCCATTACCACAAAGTGGCGGAGACGGAGACGGCGCTGCGCGCGGTGGGGCAGTTTGCGTTGAAGTGCGCCATTGCCCGGTGTCAGTGGTGGCTGGACAGCCCGGTGGATAATTGTGGGCGCCTCAAGGAGATTATTCTGAAAGTGGCGGCGGAGGCGGATTGGCCGTGGGAAGTTGCGCTGGTGGCCAACCCTGACCGGGTGCTCTCGGCCGCCGAGCAGATCGTGTCCAGCTCAGACCATGCCATCCTGGACCGGTGCCAAAGGTGGTTCAACCTGACTCGCGAGGTGATTGCCCGTCACGCGCCGCAAGCGCGCATTGTGGATCTTGGCCCGGATGAAGCCTCCGGGGGAAGGGGCGGATGAAGCTCATCCCGATCCGGGTTCAATGCTACGCCGGAGCCAAGGCTGACGCCCCCCCCCCGGCGATTCACGTCGAAGGCGCGGTCCATCGAAATCGGCGAAGTCCTGGACCGCTGGCATCAGGTGGAGAGTCTGCCGGAGTGGCCGCGCGCGGATTATTTCAAAGTGCGGGGAGCGGACCGGCACGAGTATCTGCTCAAGCACGACCTGGAGTCAGACGAGTGGTTCCTGGGGCAGCAGTGGTGAATCCTTTTGCGTAAGAGAGTCCTGGCTCGGGCAACCAACCTGGGATATGCCATTGCCGGCGACAACACGATGAACTGTGCGAAAGTTTGGCTGGCCCCGCGCCGCGATTGTGCTGTCGTGGTCTGCGTCAACCAGAGCGGTGATGCGGCATTTCGGGCCAGCGACGAAGCCGTGGGCGCGCTCGTTGGGCTTCACGCCGCAGGAACCGGCCATGCCGAGTCTGCGAAGCGGCAGGAAAAGTGACCGGGCGATCCGTGTCCCCTTTGACCGGGTGAAGCGGCAAAAGGTGCTGGCGCAATTTGACAGACAGGCGGGACTCGAGGACGAAATCGTGTGGCTTGCCGGGCGGGTAAAAAGGATCAGCTTCCAGGCGGACTGAGGCGCCTGTCAGTTTGTCCGTGTGCAGCGTGTGCAATCGAACGCGCGGACAGTTTGGGAGGGGCGGCGGTGAAGGACTGCGCGCTCTCCAGCGCCTCCTCCTCACGACCGCTTCAACTTCAAGGCCGCCGCGCAGACCGTCTCGGCCAGCACCCGCTCGATTGGGTCCTGGCATAAGTTGATGGTGACAGAGCTGTCCGGCTGGTGGAAACTCAGGTGTTTCTTCAGCCACAGTCCCAGGCTCACGCCCACGCCGGAGTAGCGTCCAGAAAACACAATCGCGTCAATGCCGCCCAGCGCCGCGATGCCCGCGCCACAAGCCTGCAACAGCCGATACTGGATGATTGTGCGTGTTAGTTCACATTCGGGCCGGTGCGAGGCGAATATCTCCGGCAGGAGTGTGCAACGGCGCGAGGTCGCGGATCTCTTCAAGCTTCTTCATCACCCCGGCATTGACCACGGTGGAATCTCTGAAGTAAGTGCCACCGTGCACCAGACGATGGCCCACAGCATCGGGCTGGAGCCGCGTGTCCTCCCGGAGCAGCGTCATCACTTCCGCGAGGGCTGCCGCATGGTTGGCCAGACCCACGCCCGCCGCGCATGTGAGGCCAAGGGGGACTGCATTTGCGTGGCCGTGGGGAAGGATGAGGCGTCGTGGGGCAACGAGTTGACCCCTTACTTGCCGTTTTTCAAGATGGATGAGATCTGGGGCAAGGTGCAGAAGTTGTCGCAGGAATTGCGGCGTAAAACGCGCGAATTGTCCGCGCAGCGGAAGCTGTTGGGTTGGGGGATGAACGCGCCGAAGTCGCTGTTCATCGAGGTGCGGAGCCAGGCGTTCCGCCGGGTGCTGGAACTGGCCGGGCGGGTGGCACAGTTTGACACGTCGGTGTTGGTCTGCGGGGAGACGGGCACGGGCAAGGAGGTTCCGGCGCGTTACGTTCACCGGCAGTCGCCGCGGGCGCAAGAGCCGTTCGTGGGAGTAAATTGCACGGCATTGCCGGAGACGCTGCTGGAAAGCGAGTTGTTCGGGCACAAGGCCGGTTCATTCACCGGCGCCACCCGCGACCGGGCAGGATTGTTTGAGCAATCAGAGAAGGGGACCCTCTTCCTGGACGAGATCGGGGATATTTCCCCGGCGATGCGGATGAAGATGCTGCGTGTCTTGCAGGAGCGGGAAATCCTGCGGATTGGCGAACGCCAGCCACGCAAGATTGATGTGCGCGTGAATTGCCTCGGAATGAACGGGCGTGCTCCCCTCGACGCGCCCCGCCGCTGCCGCTATCCTGACGGCAACTTCGCATTGAAGCACTTATGCCAGACGAACCTTTGATCAACGGCATCGCAGGTTGGATCAAGCTTCCCGAACCGCGCCCGGACAGCCTCGCCTCCGTTGAATCGGCTATGCGGCGGCGCTTGGTTTGGGCGCGGTGGTTGTCGGCGCGTTCGACGATGCCGAAGTGAAGCGCGTGCTGGAACTGGC
>CAZHEW010000450.1:0-3184 GCA_964531815.1 uncultured Verrucomicrobiota bacterium | reverse complement strand
TCAGGATTAGACACTAGCATGACCTGTAATATGCGTTGGACCACATCGTCGCTTACGTTGTCAGCGGCAGCCCTGCTGGCTTTGTGTCTGTCTGCTCCGCGCACCGGAGCCCAAATCCGCGATGGAAACATTGACCCGTGGAATCTCGGCAAGGGGGACTGGATATACATCCTGAGCGACGCGGCGTCGCAGCACGGCGGCACGGCCGGCCTGATGACCTATGAGAAGGGCAAGGGCGTGTCTTATGTGATCATCAAGGCCGGCGAGGGCGGCAGTCTGTATGCTCCCTATGGCAGCGTGCAATTCACCAGCTCGACCGTCACTGCCGCCCACAACGCCGGGCTCAAGATATTCGGCTATACCCGGTCCTACGGCACCGACATTGCGGGGGAAAAGGGCGTAGCGGATTATGTGTTCAATTTGGGCGCGGATGGATTTGTGATTGACGCGGAGATTGAGTGGGAAAGTGTGGCCAACAACGGCACGGTGGCCATGAACCTTTGCTCGAGCATCCGCGCAAGCTGGCCCAACAAATTCCTGGCCCACGCGCCCATGCCGATTATCAGTGTCCATCACTCCTTTCCGTATAAGGAGTTTGGCTACTACTGCGACGCCGTCATGCCCCAGTGCTACTGGGTCGAGCTGGGAGTGACGCCCACCTACATGCTCACCTGGATGGATGACGAATGGAGCAGTTGGCAGAACTCCCTGACCGGCATCTGGCGCAGCTCCATCAAGCCGCTCGCGCCGATCGCGCAAGGCTGGAACACCACCGGCGCCCAGATCACCCAGTTTGTCAACGCTCTCAAGAGCGATTCCAGCCCCGTGACGGTTGGGGGCTACCGGGGCATCAGCTACTGGCGCGCCGCGCTGCACACCACTGACATTTGGAATGCCATTGGCGCCAACAGCATCGGGGGCGCCTACACCACCGCCCCGGCCATCTCGGCCGTGGGCGCCTCGGGTGTCTCCGACACGGGAGCGACGATTTCCTGGGCCACGGACCAGAACTCTGACAGCATTGTGGAATACGGCACCACCACTGCCTATGGCAGCTCGGTTTCGGGTGGCTTTTGCGGGGTTAACCACAGCCTGACGCTCAGCGGGCTCAGTGCCTCGACCACCTACCATTACCGGGTGAAATCCAAGAACGCGTCCAACCTGCAGGGCGTGTCCGGTGATTTCACCTTCGTGACCAATCCTTCCGGCACGGTCACCGACATCATCATTGATAATGGCGATGCGGCCGTCACCGTGAGCGGCTCGTGGCTCACCGGCACTTCCTCGAGCGACAAGTACGACACCGATTACTATTACAAGACCTACCTCAGCACCAAGGGCGGGTATGTGAATTTCGTCCCGACAATCGTCAAGGCGGGTAATTACCAGGTGTACGAATGGCATCCCGCGGGGGGCAACCGCGCCACCGACGCTCCCCACGTCATACATTACAATGGCGGCACGCAAACCGTGTATGTCAACCAGGCTGTCAACGGCGGGCAGTTCAATCTGCTCGGCACCTGGAGCTTCGCTGTCGGCACGGCCGGCTACATTCGAATCACCGATGGGTTCACGGGCGACTTGAATGTCATGGCCGACGCCATCAAGCTGGTCTATGCGCCGCCGGTCGTCGCGCCGGCGATCACCGCGCAGCCGCAGAACCAGGTGGTGACTGCCGGCGGGTCCGCCACGTTCACGGTCAGCGCCACCGGCACCGCGCCGCTCAGCTACCAGTGGCGCCTCAACGGAACGAGTATTAGCGGCGCAACGGGCAGCAGTTACACCCGCAGCAATGCCCAGCCGGGCGACGCGGGCAGCTACTCGGTGGTGGTGTCCAATGCCGGCGGGTCTGTCACCAGCGGGAACGCGGTGTTAACGGTGAACGTGCCGCCAACGATCAGCCTTCAGCCCCAGGGCCAGACGGTGAACCAGGGTGGCAACGCCACGTTCACCGTCACCGCCAGCGGGACGGCGCCGCTGAGCTACCAGTGGCAGTTGAACGACGCCAATATCAGCGGAGCCAACAGCAGCGCCTACACGTGTGCCAACGCTCAAGCCAGCGATGCCGGAAGCTATACGGTGCTGGTGGTGAACGTGGGCGGCAGCATCACCAGCGCGGTGGCGGTGCTCACGGTCAACCTGGCCCCCTCGATTACCGCGCAACCCCAGGACCAGGCCGCCAACGAGGGCGGCACCGCGACGTTCACCGTCGTCGCGACTGGCGCGCCGCCGCTGAGCTACCAGTGGCGCTTCAATGGCGCGAACCTGGCGGGAGCCACCGGCAGCAGTTATACTCGCGCCGGGGTGCAACCGGCGGATGCCGGCGCCTACTCCGTGGTCGTGGCGAACATGGCGGGAAGTGCGACGAGCTCCAATGCCATGCTCACAATCAGCACGGCGCCCGTCATCACCGCCCAGCCGGAGGATTTGGCTGTCGCTCAGGGCAGCAGCGCCACCTTTACGGTCACCGCCGTCGGCACTGCGCCGCTCAGTTACCAATGGCGGTTCAACGGTACCAACCTGGCCGGCGCGACCGGCACCAGCTATACCCGCGGCACGGCGCTACCCGCTCATGCCGGCGCCTACTCCGTGCTCATCGAGAACGCAGTGGGAAGCACCATCAGTTCAAATGCCATGCTGACTGTCACCGTGCCGCCCGGCATTGCCGCCCAACCGCAGAACCAGACCATCTCGGTCGGCGGGACGGCGACGTTCTCGGTGACGGGCACGGGCACCGCGCCGCTGAGCTATCAGTGGCGCAAGAATGGGAGTGCCATCTCGGGCGCCACCGCCAGCGTTTACACGCGGGCCAATGCCCAGGCGTCCGATGCCGGCAGCTACTCGGTGGTGGTGAGCAACCCCGCAGGATCCGTCACCAGCGCGAATGCGGTGTTGACGGTGAACGTGCCGCCGACGATCAGCGTCCAGCCCCAGGGCCAGACGGTAAATCAGGGCGGTGATGCCGCATTCACGGTCACTGCGGCCGGCACCGCGCCGTTGAGCTACCAATGGCGGTTGAACGGGGCCAATATCTCCGGTGCCACCAGCAGCGTTTACACGCGCACGGGCGTGCTGGCCGGTGATGCCGGAAGCTACACCGTGCTGGTGGCGAATGTGGCCGGCAGTGTCACCAGCGCAGCGGCCGTGCTGACGGTCAATGTGCCACCGTCTATTACCACCCAGC
>CAZHEW010000449.1:0-3188 GCA_964531815.1 uncultured Verrucomicrobiota bacterium | reverse complement strand
AAAGGAAGCGGCCGTAATCGGCCATCAGGCAAACCGGAGGGTTGGCCCCGGAGGCGATCAGGATCAGGTCTTGGCCCTGGGCCCGGGCCTTGGCGAGGGCTTCCTTGAGCGGGAATTGTCCGATCGCTCGGCGCCCTTCATCCAGCACCAGCACCGTTGCGGCTTGGATCGCGCCGTTAATCGGGTGCGGATGGTGTTTTCCGGGGTTCACGGCTTGTTCTTGTTTGGCAGGCGATGAGCTGGGTGCCTTGGAGGCGATAGCAGCGCGGCACTTCCAGCGTGCCGTCCAGGGCGAAAAACTCCTGCACACCGAACACGACCAGCGGAATATGAAACCGCTCCATGTAATCGCGATTGGCTCGTCCCGCGTTGACATAGGTGATGGCAATCACGCGGCGGGCGGCGTACTCGGACAGCACCTGCCGCGTGGTTTGAAGACACGCGTCGCAAGCAGGGGATATCTTCAGCAGGATGTCCCGGCCGGCAGCCTGGCTGCCGAGCAGTTGCTCCAGGGCAAGATGCTTTGGCGCCCGGGTCGTTGCGCAGGCGAAGGTCACTGAGATTACGGTGAGCCCGAGGCACATGGCCGCCTCCGAACCCGTCCACGTCCTGGGCTGCGTGCGGCGCAGCGCGTAAAAGAGCCCGCCGATGGCTGCCAAATTCGTGGCCAAAGCGATCCGGGGCGATCGCTCGATCCCCAGCGAGTCGAAGCAGCCGCAGCTCGCTGCTCCGGCATGGATCAAATGCAGGAGATAGGCGCTGAATGCCGTGAGCAACGCGGCCGACAACCAAATGGCCCGGCGGCTGGGGAACAGGACCAGAGCCAAAGCCGCGCAAACTTCCAAGGACAGAACTGCCCCCAACTGCAGCGGCCGGGCTAATGCAAAAGGCATGTGCCCGAGGGCGGTGACGGGGTCCACAACCTTGTTAACGGCGCCCAGGAGAAGAAGGGCGGCGACGAGGCCTGTTATCCAACGGCCCGCTTTGGAGGTCGTCCCGGGACGGCTTTGCTCCTTCATGCCATTGCCTTTGTCCGTATAATGGGGTGGTGCAACTGAGAATTTTTACCGATGGCAGCTGCCGCCCCAACCCGGGACAGATGCGCATTGGCGTGGTGGCGCTGCGCGGCGAGGCAGTAGCGCACCGGGTTTCGCAGACAATGGGCTACGGCACTTCCAACCAGGCCGAGTTGCTGGCCGTGCGCGAGGCGCTGCGCTGGGCCCCCCAGGACGAACCGGTTGAGCTTCACGTGGACAGCAAGTATGTCTGCGGCGTGATCAGCCGGGGCTGGAACGTGCTCAAGAACACCGAGCTGGTGGCCGAAATACGGGAGCTTTACCGGTCTCGTCCCAGGATCAGAATGGTGAAGGTCAGGGGCCACGCCGGCATTCTGGGCAACGAGTTGGCCGATCGCGCGGCGGCACAACCTTGACCTGGTTCCTCTTCTGACCGCCCTCATACCCTATCTGGTCTTGTTAAGGACTTGGGCCAGATTGAAGAGAGGCAGGTACATGGCGATGACCATGGTGCCGATGATGGCCGCCAGGAAAATGATCATCACCGGCTCAATGATGGCCGTAAACCGCGTGACCGCGTCGTCCAAGTCTTCGATGTAATATTCGGTCAGGTTTCCCAGCACCTCGGGCAAACTGCCGGTGGCTTCCCCGGCCTGGATGTTTCCGGCGATAATGGGGGGGAAGGTCTTCTCCCGCCGGAACGCTTCGGACAGGCTCACACCGCTGGCCTGGATCGCGCTCTTGATGCGTTCGAGCGCTTCCATGAAGACCACATTGCCGGCGACCTTCTGGCAGAGAAGTAGCTGCTTGGGCATGGTCACATTGGCGGTGGAGAACTGGTGGAGCAATTGCAGGACGCGCAGGCAGGCGCCCTTGGCGACCAGGTCCCGGATGATGAGGATCTTGAGCAGAAAACGCTGGAGCCGCTTGTTCGCCAGAATGACCTTCCGCTGCATGAACAGAAACACCGGGACGGAGAGGACCCCGATGACGACCAGCGGGCTGCTGCGCAGGATTTCGGAAACCTTCACGATGGCGCGAGTGATCAAGGGGAGCTGAACTCCGGTGCCCTTGTAGAGGGTCGCCAGGGCCGGCACTGCCAGCAGGGAGAAGATCATCACGGCGATCAGCGCGATCACGAGCACGATGGCCGGATAAATGGACGCGTTCTTGACCTTGCGCAGCACCTTGTCGGTGCGCTTCAGGGCTTTGGCCCGCTCCCGGAGCGCAACCGGCAGCTGGCCGGAAGTCTCCGAAGCCTGCACGATGGCCACATAAACATCATCAAAGGCCTCCGGATGGTTTGCCAGCGCCTGGGAAATGCTCTCGCCGTCAGTGATGCGGCGGCGCACGTCGGTTATGACTTTGCGAAACCGCTCCTTGGGCGTGGACTCAGCCAGAATCTGAAACGCGTTGGCGGTGTTGACTTTGGTGGCCACCATCAAGGCGAGGTTGTTCGAAAAGGTGGCGAGTTCGCGTTTGCTGGCCGGGTCCCCGATCTCCAAGCGCCCCTTTTTCAACGCCTCGAGAAACGGACTGGGGCGCTGCTCGATCGCAATGACCTTGCATTTTTCCCGCTGCATCTGGGCGTAAACCTTGGCCTGGCTGCTCGCCGACACCAGCCGCTTGGAAATCTGCTGGGCTTCGTCTCGGACAGTGACGAGATAGGAATTGAGAATCATGTGGCTCTGTTGCTTGCGGTTATGGGCGTGTGGACACAACTCGGCAGGTCAAGTCGTGCAGGAAGACCAGCCGGCAGCCGATGATGCTCTTTTCCATCAGGCTGCGTTCTGCGGCCGAGAGATCGCTGTAGAGCAAATCGTCGCGCAGTTTGTCCCGCAGGTTCTGGTTCAGGATGTATTCCCGCACGGTGGGAAGCTCTTCCGGGTTGAATTCGGTGCGCCACAAGGACGACACTTGCGCCTGGGCCGCGGCCACTTCCTTGGCCGGGCGCGTCACGGCCGGGCTGGATTCCGGCTGGTTGCGCCTGCGCTCCCAAGCCTTCACTTGATCCTCCTTGGGACGGTGCGCGGCGGCGTAGTCGTTGACGAAGCTCTCGCCGTAGAGCGCTTTGACAAAAGAAAGGGATTCGGCGTCGCCGGGTTTGCGGAAGGACTGGATGGCGGCGAGGCGTTCGACCATGAGCTGCATCGTTTGAGACGCGTATTCATC
>CAZHEW010000448.1:0-3189 GCA_964531815.1 uncultured Verrucomicrobiota bacterium | reverse complement strand
AAGTCCATCAGATCGCGCAAGCCGGCGCCATCCTCGAACAGCAAGGCTTCCGCCTCCTTGACCAGGACGAAATGCTCCGGCTCTGAGCCTCCGCCCCCGCCACGCAATGCTGGCCGACCGGCGCGCGGGCATCTTGCCCGCTTAATCCATTGCCGCTATCCCGCCGGGGGGACACCCCCGTCGCACCTCCGTTCTACCTCCGTTCTACCTCCGTCGTACCTGGGTAATACGTCCGTTAGACAGACCGAGGTAGAACGGAGGTAGAACGGAGGTAGGACGGAGGTAGGATGGGGGGGGGGGAGGCATGCGACGGCGCGGAAGTGAGGCTGTTTAGGGGCAGGCGGACAAGAACGCCGGCGCGGCCGACACGAGCTTCGACCGGTCAGATTCTGCGCCTGGCCGGGGCGTTCCAAGCTGAACGTCCCCGCTCCGGCAAAGGTGGCACGCCGGCATTCTGCCGGCTCAGAGCACTGGAGCCGCGCTAACCGGCCATAAGTCGGCTGGCGTTTCGCGGCGGGAAGTGCGGACTAGCTGACGGTCAGATCGGAAATGACAGCTTCGCCGGCATTCTTCTTCACGGAAGCGATGCCGTTTTCACAACTGGCGGCCGAGGAATACATCTCGCTCTTGCCGATGATCTGCTGGTTGGCGGCTTTCAGGACGAAATAGGGCTGGTTGTTGACGGAAGCCTTGCGCTCGTACTGGGCATCCAGGGAGGCGTTAGCCTTCACGGAGGCGATGCCGTTCTCGGCCGCGCTCTTGGATTCGTACATCTCGCTGGAGAGGATGACTTCGCCGTTGGCGGCCTTGAGGTTGAAGTGAAACTTGCCGCTGTCGGATTTCTTGAGTTCGAATTTAGCTGCCATAATAGTGTTCTTGAGGTTCAGGCGATGTCCCGCCCGCGCCCCTGCGCGGAATCATCGTGGCATCGCTGGATGCAATATGCGGCCCGGGCTCCGGGAGCGTCAAGGGCCGATCGTTGCTGCTGCCGCGCGCTGAGGGTTGACTCGGAAAACCATTCCGAACCATAATCCTGCCCGGTAACTTTATGAACACTGCGCCCATCCTTCTCGCAAAGAGCAACTCGGAGATTTTCCTTCTGCCGCAGATGGCCAACCGCCACGGGCTGATTGCCGGGGCGACGGGCACCGGCAAGACCGTGACGCTGCAAGTCATGGCGGAGAACTTCAGCGCCCGAGGCGTGCCCGTGTTTATGGCAGATGTGAAGGGCGACCTTGCCGGGATTTCGCAACCGGGCGGGCAGTCTTCCAAGGTCAAGGAGCGTGTGGCCCAGCTCAAGCTCGACTCCTACACGCCCGCCGGCTGCCCCGTCACCTTCTGGGACGTGTTTGGCGAGCAAGGCCATCCGGTTCGCACCACCATCTCTGAATTCGGCCCGCTGCTGCTGGCGCGCCTGCTCCAGCTCAACGAAACCCAGGGCGGCGTGCTCAATATTGTCTTCAAGATTGCCGACGAGAACGGCCTGCTGCTCCTGGACCTCAAAGACCTCCGCGCCATGTCGCAATACGTGGGTGACAACGCCGCGCAGTTCACGACGCAGTACGGCAACATCTCCGCCGCCAGCATCGGGGCCATCCAGCGCAATCTCCTCACCCTCGAAGAGCAGGGCGCAGACAAGTACTTCGGCGAGCCTGCCCTCAACCTCGACGACTTTATGCAGACCGACGCCGGCGGCAAAGGGCTCATCAACATCCTGGCCGCCGACAAGCTGCTGCAATCCCCCCGCGTCTATTCGACGCTGCTGCTCTGGATGCTCTCGGAACTGTTCGAGCGGCTGCCCGAAGCGGGCGACCTGCCCCGGCCTAAAATGGTGTTCTTCTTTGACGAAGCCCATCTGCTGTTCAACGAGGCCCCATCCGCGCTGCTGGAGAAGATCGAGCAGGTCGTGCGCCTCATCCGCTCCAAGGGAGTCGGCGTGTATTTCGTCACCCAAAACCCGCGGGACGTGCCCGACAACGTGCTGGGCCAGCTCGGCAACCGCGTGCAGCACGCGCTTCGCGCCTTCACTCCGCGCGACCAGAAAGCCGTGACCGCCGCGGCGGAGACGTTCCGCGAGAATCCGAAGATCAAGACCGCCGACGCGATCACGGAACTGGCCGTGGGGGAGGCGCTCATTTCCTGCCTCGAAGAGAACGGCCAGCCGGCGATTGTCCAGCGCGGCTGGGTCGTCCCGCCGTGCAGCCAGATCGGCCCCATTGCGCCTGCGCAGCGCCGGCAGCTCATGCAGAATTCGATCGTCGCGGGCGTCTATGACAAGGCCGTGGACCGCGAGTCGGCCTACGAGAAGCTGGCCGCGGTCCAACCGCCCGCCGCCCCGCCGGTGCTTGAGCCCAAGAAACCAGGATTCCTCGGCTCGATCTTCGGCGGCGGAACGCCCGCCGCGCCGCGTGGCCGCGCCTCCGCCCGCCAGCCGGACTCTCTCGTCACGATGGCCGCCAAGAGCGCCGTTCGCTCGGTCAGCAGCAGCATTGGCCGCCAGATCGCCAACCAGGTTGTGCGCGGCGTCCTGGGGAGCATTTTTGGCGGCGGCCGGCGGCGATAGCGCTGTCTCTTGCGGCGCTGCGGCAGGCTAGTTTCCGAAGCGCAATCCGGACACGTGCGGGCCCACTTCGAGCCGCTTCGAGCCGTCCGCCAGCTTCTCCCCGGCGATCCGGACGTTCTCGAATGACACGTTGCGGACATCGTGCCACTCGTCCGCGCCGCTGATCTGGATGCGGTAAGGGCCGGGCTGGCCGTCCAGCACCACGTTCTGGAACCGAACGTCGGAGATGTACCCCGGAACCTTGGCGCGCATGTACTGGTTCACCACCGGCTTGAGGCGGGCCAGCGAATCCTGGCCTTCGCCATGGATGCGGATGTCCTCGACGGCGACCTGCTGCAGACGCATTTCCTCGCCCGGCTCAAAGAGAAACGGCGTCATGGAGTAGTGGATGATGTCCAGGTTGCGCAGCGTGATGTCGCGCATGAAGGCCGCCCGGCTCTCATGGCCCAGCAGAAAGATGCGGGCGCGGTCGCACCAAAGGATGCAGTGCTCGACCGTGATCCGCTCGACGTGGTTGTTGGCCCCGCTCAAGTCCAGGCCCTTCATCGCGATGCAGTCGTCGTCGCTGCGGATGAAGCAGTCGGTGATCCGCACATCCTGGGAATTGCAGGGATTGATGCCGTCGT
>CAZHEW010000447.1:0-3192 GCA_964531815.1 uncultured Verrucomicrobiota bacterium | reverse complement strand
GGCGATTCTGGAGCTTCGCCTTCAGGGTCTTGATGCAGCCGCTGATGAATGGCGCGAGCGACAGCAGCAGCAGGGTCTGTAACAGGATGGCCAGTACAGTGTTCACAGGGCAAATATCAGCAGCAGCAACAGCGTGACGAAGATGTAGATGAGATAGGCCTGGATGCTGCCCGCCTGCAACGCGCGTATACGGCGGGACGTCAGCAGGATCCTCCGCTTCAACGGCCGGTAGAGGCGGGTAACAAACGCCTCCTCGATATGGCTCTCAAAACGCAGGGTAGTGGCGAAATACGGCGAGTAGTCATACTCCCGCTGCACCTCGCGCCGGGGCCGGAACAGGGCCTTGAAGATCATCCGCAAGGGCTTGGAGAAGCCCGTGGCGGTATATTCCATCTGCGGTGTCAAGCCCTTCAGGCCGCAATCCCACGTCGGGCCAATGCGCACCTGCGTTCGCCGCCCGAAGAAGAGCCACAACACCAGCGGCACCGGCAGCAGGCAAAGACCCATGAGGACGATGCCCGCCGTGGAAACCGTGCCGCCCAACGCCTGCGTGTTGCCCAGCACCCAACCGTCGGCCCGGCTGAGATACGCGGGCAACGGCTGACCCAGGAGCTGTTGCGTGAGCGGGCCGAACAGGGTGAGAAAGACCGTCGGGAACAACCCCAGGAACACACACGCCGCCGTGAGCAGCCCCATGCCGACCAGCATCGTCGGAGACGCTTCCCGCGCCTGCGCCGCACGTTCGCTGCGCGGCTGGGCCAGGAACGTGATGCCGAACGCTTTCACGAAGCACGCCGCGGCTAGGGCCCCCGTCAGCGCCAGCATGGCGCCGCTCAACGGAAACATCAGCCGCACGAGGCTGTCCGTCGTGCCGAAGCCTTGCAGCAGGGACTGGTAGGTAAGCCATTCACTGACAAAGCCGTTGAGCGGCGGCAAAGCCGAGATCGCCACCGCGCCCATGAGGAAGAAGAAAGCCGTCTTCGGCATCCGCTTAATCAGCCCGCCCATTTCCTCCATGTTACGGGTCTGCGTCGCGTGCAGAACGGCGCCCGCGCCCAGGAACAGCAGCGCCTTGAAGATCGCGTGATTAATGGTGTGATACAGCCCGGCGATGAGTGCTAACGCCGCCAGCACCGGATGCCCCGTGTGCAGGAACATCAAAGCCGCGCCCAGACCCATCAGGATGATGCCGATGTTTTCGATGCTGTGGTACGCCAGCAGCCGCTTCAGGTCGTGTTCCATCAACGCGTAGAGCACCCCCAGCACCGCCGAAATGGTCCCAATCGTCAACACAGTCACGCCCCACCAGTTTGGCGGCGTGCCCATGAAGTCGAATAGCACGCGCGTCAGCCCATAAATGCCCGTCTTGATCATCACCCCGGACAACAGCGCCGAGGCATTGCTGGGCGCCACTGGATGGGCCACCGGCAGCCAGATGTGCAGCGGCACGATGCCCGCCTTCACGCCGAAGCCGACCAGGAACAGCAGAAACGCGGCATCCCGCCGTCCGGGAGACAGATGGCTGCCCAGCACGCGAAAGCTCTCGAAGGAGTAAGCCTCCGGCCCATAGCTGCCCAGGGCCTGGCCAGCGGCCTGGAACAGCAGCAGAAAGCCAACGATCAGGCAGCCCGTGCCGATGTGTGACATGATGAAGAAGAGCACGCCCGCGTTGCGCGTCTCTGCCTCCTCGTGCTCAAAGCTGACCAGGCAATACGCCGTCAGCGCCATGATCTCCCACGCGATGAGGAAGAAAAATGCGTTCGACGCGACGAACACCAGCGTCGTCGCGAGGAGCAGCGAGCTGAAGCCGGCCGCCAGCAGGCCAACGTTCTTGCGCCCGTAGAATTCCCGAGCATACCCGAACGAGTACATGGACAACGCCAGCGCCAGAACAGAAACGATGAGCACGAAGAAGGCGCCGAGCGGATCCAGCTTGACGCCGAGGCGCAACGCGGGAATGACGGAAGGCCAAAGCTCAAAGGTCTTCGCTCCCGTTGTCGCCCCCCCAGTCAGCGCCAGCAGCGCTGCGCCGATCCCGCACACCGAACCGGCCGTCACGCTGCCGAAACCAAGCAGGGTGGCGAGGCGTTCCCGCCTCAGCGCCGCCAGGCTGCTCAGTGCCCCCACCATGTAGGCACACAGGGCCCACTGCAGGAGGGTGGAAGGCGGCAGATCTACTACAGTGCCACTCATCTCTCACGCGGGCTGGTGTTTCCAAGAGCGCGCACAAGGGCAACCGCCGCCGTCGTTTCGGTAAGCATAGAAAAATTGGCCTCCAGGCAAGAAACTACACCCCAAGCCTGCGCCTCAAGCGCCAGCTTGGCCTTCAAAGCCCGAGCCTGCGGAGCCTTAAACGACCAACGCCAAAGGCCGCCGTTTGCGAGGCTTGGCCGGTGCCTTCGCCTTCCCCTTCGCTTTCGCCTTCAGCTTGGTCGCTTCAACTGGTTTCACCGACTCGGCTTCCGCTGGGTCAGGCAGGTAAAGATAGCGAGCGCAGGACTCACAGAGCTGAATATCTTCCCCGCGCATCAACTCAGTGATCGTGCCGATCGGCACCCGCATATGGCACCCCGTGCAAACCTGGTTCCGCACCATCACCACGCCCTTCTTCCCCCGGACGCGAAGCCGGTCGTAATGGCCAACAATCGTTGGCGGCAATTTGCCGCGCAATTCTGCGGCCTGCGCCGCGTTGTTCTTCTCGGTGCTTTCGCCAAACTCCAAAGCCTGGAGCTTCAGCAAATCTTGCAAGACGGTAATCATAAACGTTGGAAAATACTAATGTGCTGCTCAAATATGAGCGCATGAGTCATGCCTACCCTTTATCAGTTTGTCCCCAGACTGCACAAGACTTTTGTTAGAAATTCCTGCACCGCTGCCCCGCACTAACCGGAAATGCTTCCGGGGTCTCTATCGGGAAGCCTGTTCAGATGTCGGGGGGGGCTCTCCTGCGACGCTCCAACCTTCTGCGCCGCACCGACTAACGGGAAACCACGCATACCTGAACGGCACGCCCATGGAACTCCCCGCAGTCCGCGTGATTGTGGGGTCGTTGCCAAGCCGCGAACAGCTCGACGCGGGACAGTGCGCCGGAGATCGGCCAATGCGCCCCAAGCCTGCACCAACCACAATGTGCGTTAATCCTAAACGGAGCAGTGATCTGGGCACGAGGCGGCGGGCGAGGCGGGCTGAGCT
>CAZHEW010000446.1:0-3194 GCA_964531815.1 uncultured Verrucomicrobiota bacterium | reverse complement strand
ACGACCTGGAGATGCTCGATCAACTCGCCTGGGTGCTGGCGACCCATCCGGACGCGGAGGTCCGCCATGGCGTGGAAGCGGTGCGCCTGGCGACGCGCGCGAGTGAGCTGGCCGGCAAGAACGATGTCGCCCTGATGGACACACTGGCGGCCGCCTACGCCGAATCCGGCAGATTTGGCGAAGCCGCGTCCACCGCCCAGCGAGCGATCGAGATGGCCGAAGCCGCCGGGCAGCAGAACCTGGCGGCAGCGTTGCGCCAGCGATTGCAGCTCTACCAGTCCCGCCGGGCTTTTCGGACGGAATGAAATCCGGTCGCTTAAGAAGTCTTGCAGGATCCCACCATAGCGCTCTGGTTTGCCTGCTGTTGGCTGCCGCCACGTTGGCCGTTTATTGGCGGGTTTTGGGCTTCGACTTTACGAACTACGACGACGACCGGATAATCGGGCACCCGATGGTTGTCAGCGGATTGACGCTGCGAGGGTTCTTCTGGGCGTTGACCACCTTCTATTACGAGTATTGGCATCCGCTGATGTGGCTGTCTCACATGCTGGATTGCCAGCTCTTCGGCCTGCGGGCGGGCGGCCACCACTTGGTGAGCCTTGGGTTCCACGTCGCCAACACCCTGCTGCTGTTTGTCGTCCTGCAGCGCATGACCGGCGCCTGGAAACGCAGCGGACTGGTGGCCGCGCTCTTCGCCCTGCACCCATTGCACGTCGAATCGGTCGCCTGGGTCGCCGAGCGCAAAGACGTGTTGAGCGGGTTCTTCTTCATGCTGACGCTGTGGGCCTACTGCTGCTACGCGGGAGTCCGGCGGCCGGACACCGAGAGCACGTCACGCTCCGGGATTTCCAGTTCGAGGTTCGGTGTTCGACTTTTGATGCACAATGGTCCGCCATCGTCAGCCTCGCGCCGCATTTGGTACTGGGCCGCCGTCGCTTTGTTCGCCCTCGGGCTGATGTGCAAGCCGGTGCTGATGACGTTGCCATTCGTGCTGCTGCTGCTCGATTACTGGCCCCTGGAACGAAGCTCGGCGTGGAAAACGGGGAGCGCGGATCGGGCCAAAACGGCTGGTGGTTTGGCAAAGGCGCAAGCGTGGGCGTGGCTGGTGGCGGAGAAAGCGCCGTTCTTTCTGCTGACTGCAGGATCGTGCGCAATCACCTACGCCTGGGCGCGCCACACCGGCACTCTGCTGGCGGCGGGAGCCGAGCCGTGGGATTTCCGGCTGGCGAATGTGCCGGTCTCCTGCGCGCGGTATCTGGGGAAGCTGTTTTGGCCCGCGGACCTGTTCTTGCCCTATCTGCCGCCGCACCATTGGGCCTGGTGGCAGACAGGAGGGGCGGTGCTGCTTTTGGTCGTGATTACGCTTTTCGCGGTGCGCCGGGCGCGCTCGGCCCCCTATCTGATTGTCGGCTGGCTCTTCTTTCTGGGCATGCTTGTTCCTACTATCCGCCTGGTCCACACCGGCCACCAATCCATCGCCGACCGCTACACCTACATTCCTTCGATCGGCATCTTCCTCGCGGTCGTCTGGGCCGCCGCAGAGTGGGGGGGCGCAAGGTCAAGGGCGAGACTAAGGTTAGGATGCGGGGCGGGCGCGGTGGCACTGCTGCTTTGCGGTTATTTAACTTGGGGCCAAGTGGGGATCTGGCGCAACAGTCTCACGCTCTGGACTCATTGCCTGGCGGTCTGCCCGGACAACCACGAGGCCCACAATCATCTGGGGCGGTTCCTGGCCCGACAAGGCAAGCTCGACGAAGCCATCGTCCATTACCAGACGGCTCTTAAACTTAAATCGGATTACCCGCTGGTGGAACATAGTCTGGGCATAGCCTTGCTCGATCGCGGCCGAGCGGACGAAGCGATCGCTTGCTTCAAGGACATTCTGCGCCGTGATCCCGGCAACGCCCTGGCTGGCTATTTCATTGGCCAGGCGTTTCTTCAGCAAGGCAACAGCGGTTGCAGCTCTACCAGTCCCGGCGGCCGTTCAGGACCGAGTGAGGCCGGCCCATTTGCCGCGGAAGCCAATGCGACCCTGGTGGATTGACTTTCGCTCCAACATTTTTCCAACATTTTTCCGCTTGCCCTTTGCCGGCTTGCTGCTAAAATGGCCGCGTGACTGCAAGAGTTCACACGCGCACATATCACAGTGCCGGAAGACTAACCATCAAAACCAAGAACTACGTACTCATGTAGATAAAAAACACGCACTATGAATACCAAACAGTTGCTTACGCTAAGTTCCGTGTCCCTCGTTGGGGCTTCAGCCGCCCTGGCCACGTCCGACTACGGCCCGGCCGTGGATCGCATGATCACCGCCTGTACCAAATGGTACACCTCCGGTTATGGTCACGATTTCGCCGTGGTTCACAGCATGGAGGGCTACTATCTCAGCGGCACTTCCTATTTGCGTCGCTGCGATATATCGGCCAGTTGCCACTACACGGTGAACGGCCTGAAGGACTCCTCCAGCGACGCTGCGCCGGGCGAGATTTCGCAACTGGTCCGCGAGGCGAACTATGCCTGGCACGCGAGATGTTGGAACAAGTATTCGCTGGGGGTCGAGCACGAAGGGTTTGTCGGCAACCCGGCCTGGTTCACCGAGGCCATGTATCAATCCTCGGCGCTGCTGTTCCGGCATTTTGCCGACAAGTTCGGCTTCGCCAAGGACCGGAATCACATTGTGGGCCACAACCAGAAGTCGTCTGCGGCCTGGTGCACCTATGCGGAAGCGAATTTTGGCATTGATGCCCACTGCAACTCACACACGGATCCCGGCCCTTACTGGAACTGGTCGCATTTCATGGCCCTGATCAATCCGACGACCACAGTGGTCGTGGATAACAGCAGCGCGGGTTTCAGCGCCTCCTCCACCTGGGCGACCGGCACTTCGGCCGCGGACAAATACGGCTCGAATTACCGCTGGCGCTCGACCGAGTCGGTCAGTGACGCGGCAACCTGGACCGCCAGCAATCTGCCCGCCGGCTCGTACAAGGTTTACGCCTGGTGGAGCGCCGGGTCCAATCGCTCGACCGCGGCACCCTACATTGTCTATCACAGCGGCGGTTCAACGACGGTCAAAGTGAACCAGCAGGCTAACGGCGGCAAATGGAACCTCCTCGGCACGTTCACGTTGGACGGCGGCTCGGAGAAGGTCGCCCTCTCGTGCTGGGCGGCGTCCGGCTATGTCGTGGTTG
>CAZHEW010000445.1:0-3208 GCA_964531815.1 uncultured Verrucomicrobiota bacterium | reverse complement strand
GGACAACATCCGCTACGTGGCGGCCCTCGGCGGCGGCGCGCTGCTGGACGCGGGCAGCTATACCCTGAGAACGGCGCAGTTATTTCTCGGCCCGGAAATCCGGGTGCTGGGGGCGCACCTGAACCTTGACCGAGCCCGGGGCATTGACCTGGGGGGCGCGGCGCTGTTGCGGGACGCCGCCGGCGTGACCGCCCAGGTCGCGTTCGGGTTCGACCATTTCTACCAATGCAGCTACGAGCTTTGGGGCAGCGCCGGCAGGATCATCGTGCCGCGGGCCTTTACCGCCCCGCCCGGCTTTGCCCCCCAGGTGATCCTGGAGAAGCAAGGGAAACGCGAGGAGTTCACCCTGCCAGCCGACGACCATTTCCGGAACATCCTCATCGCGTTCGCGCAGTCCGTCACCAGCGGCAATTTCGAGCCTCATTGGGAAGCCTGTCTAACCCAGGCCCGACTCATGCAGCAAGTCAGAGACTTATGCCCGCAGTGATTTCAGCATTTCAGTATTTCAGCGTTTCAGCTTTTCCCTTCAGCCTTGACTTGCCGGGCAAGAGCGGTCATGATCAATGTATGAGCACTCTGGTTGAAATCGAAGCCGCTGCCGAAGTGTTGCCGCCGGAGCAGAAAATTGAGTTAATTCGCTTCCTCGAGACCGGCCTGCGGTCTGGCCGACGGGCTTTGCGTGGGGCAAGGCTGGTGGATGGGCCGAAAGGCACGCTGCTGCTGGAAGCGCCGCCAGGCGCGCCAGCTATGACCACTGAGACGGTTAAGCAATTGCTGGAAGACTTTCCGTGAGCGCCTGGCTGCTCGACGTCAATTGTCTGCTGGCGTGCGCCTGGACAAACCACGCTGACCATTCTGCAGTGCTTGATTGGCTAATGGAATTGAGCGACTGGGCCACATGTCCCCTCACCGAGTCCGGTTTTGTGCGCATCAGCATGACTGTCGCCTACCAGGCTTCCTTCGAGGATGCCCGGAAGTCGCTCGCCACTTTGCGCGCGCTCCCGGGGCACCGTTTCGTGACCGACGACGTGGATGCGGCTTCGCTTCCCTTGCTCGTGAGCTACAAGGGCACGACGGATGCGCACTTGGTGACGCTAGCGAAGCGACACGGGATGAAACTGGCCACCATGGATACGGCGTTGCTTGCTGAGTCGTGGGCGGCAGGGGTTGCCGAGAATCCGCTTCTGCCACCCCGAAAGTCCTGATCCTCATTTTGAACTCCGCTTTTCCAATTTCCGCTCGCTAGAGAGGTGGTTTCAGGTTTTCTCCACCCGCTTTTGACTTCCAGCATTTCAGCGCTTCAGCGTTTCAGCCTTTTCCCGTCAGTGGTGTGGCCCAGTAGTCCGTGGTCTTTCTTCCGTCCGTAGTCCTGTAGTCTCGTTCCGGCCATCCCTCGCATGCCCGCAGTAAACCAACCGCCCATCTTTGTGACGCGGCCCTCGCTGCCGCCCCTGGAGGAATATGTCGCATTGCTGCGCGGGGTGTGGGAGCGCGGCATTCTCACCCATCACGGTCCACTGGTCCAGCAATTGGAAGCCGACCTGACCCGTCGGCTGCGGGTCTCGAACCTGGTGGTGGTCACCAACGGCACCATTGCCATTCAATTTGGCCTGCGGGTATTTGACCTCCAGGGGGAGATCATCACCACCCCCTTTACTTGGATCGCCACCGCCAGCGCGGTCACCTGGGAGCGGTGCAAGCCCGTCTTTGTGGATGTCCAGCCGGACACTTTCAACATTGATCCCGAGAAGATTGAAGCGCGGATCACCAACCGCACTCGCGCCATCCTCGGTGTGCATGTCTTCAGCAACCCGTGCGATGTCGAGGCCATTGACAAAATTGCTCAGAAGCATGGTCTGCGCGTCATCTATGACGCCGCGCACGCGATGTTTGTGGACTACGGCGGCCGGTCGCTGCTCGAATACGGCGATGTCAGCGCCACCAGCTTTCACGCGACCAAGATTTACCAGACGGGCGAAGGCGGCGCCTGTGTGACCCGGGATGCGGCGGTGGCGCAGCGCCTGCGCCGGCTCCGGTTCTTCGGCCACGACGACAACAAGGAGATCGTGGACGAGGGCATGAACGGCAAGATGACCGAGATTCACGCCGCGATGGGCCTGGCACTCCTACCCCACATGGACTCCGTCCTGGCTAACCGACGGCGCAAGTACACCCTCTACCAGCGGCTGCTGGCCGATTGCCCCTTCATCACCTTCCAGAAGTTTCCTTCCGAGTCCTACAACTACAGCTACATGCCCGTGTTGTTCCGGGACGAGCTCCAGGTCCTGGAAATTGAGCGGCGGCTCAAGCAGCGCGGCATCGTCCCGCGACGCTATTTCTATCCCGCCTTGAGCACGGTGAAAGTGCTGGGCGCAACCGGCAACTTCCCTGTGGCCGAAGATCTTGCCCGCCGCGTGATCTGCCTCCCGCTCTACGACACCTTGCCGGAAGAGCAGATTGAAGTTGTCTGCTCAATTATCAAATCATGAAGTCCCTTCGCCTTCCAGCTTTCCAGTTTTCAGCTTTCTGCTTTCTGCTTTTTGATCTGACCTCTGATTTCAGTTTTCAGCGTTTTCCCTGATGCCCCTCGGTTCCACCCAAACCTCGCGCCCAGGTGAGCAGAGCAAAACCCTAAGAGGATGACACTGTTTGACTCCAAGTCAGCGTCCCGGGAATGGGTCACAGCCCTCGCCTCGAACGGCTTTCTCTACGAGGCGCTTTGTGAGCAGTTCGAACGGCAGCAGCCGAGTGATCCGGAGGCGGTCGCGTCGGGCGTCGCGCAGTTGGCAAATTTTGCCGCCGGCCGGCATCCCGGACGCTTTGCCGATGGCCGGATCGAGAATCGTCTGCTGTCGCTGGCGGATGCGGTGGACCGCGCCGAACGGATATCGCTCGACCGGATTCTTCCCGGCCGGCCGGGCCGGCCACGCGTGCTGCACGTGGCGAGTCAAGTGTTCCAGGCCGGCGGTCACACCCGTATGCTGGCCAAGTGGGTCGAGAAGGATAAGGTTTCGCATCACCTGGTTGCGCTCACCGAGCAACCGGTTCCTGTGCCCGATATCCTGCTTGCAGCGTGTTCCAGGCAGGGAGGACAGATCTTCAACCTGCCGCGGGAATCTTCGCAAATGAGCCGGGCGCGGGCGCTGCGCGCGTTGGCGGGCGAGGTGGACCGGGTGGTGCTCCACCACCATTGTGGGGACACCGTCGT
>CAZHEW010000444.1:881-3213 GCA_964531815.1 uncultured Verrucomicrobiota bacterium | reverse complement strand
GGCGATGGTCACAAGCGGCTTGCCCAGGGCGTAGGCACAGCCCGCTTCAATGCCCACTCTCACACCCTTCTCGATAATATCCACCAGCACGGCCCCGAAAGGCTCCCTCCTTTGTTGTCGGGCCTGGTGAGCACGGGCAATTATCCGGCGGAGAAAGTATTCATCAGAGTCAGTTTGAGTTGACCCGGATGGCAGGGGCGCGGCGTTACAAGTCATCAATCGGCGCTTCATGGTGCAACCAGTTCATTTCGCTGTCTACAATGAACTGATTCGGCCAGTCCACTTCTTTCTCTTTCCGTCCCACAAACCTCAGCACGCTGTCCGCCAACTGCTGCGCTTTCGCCAAAGATGGCCCTTGGAGCAGTTCTTCCAGTGCCGCCACGAAGCCCGCGGGCTTTTGCACAGCCTTGTTGGTTTCTTCGCGGAGCCA
This sequence comes from uncultured Verrucomicrobiota bacterium, assembly GCA_964531815.1. Lineage (GTDB taxonomy): Bacteria > Verrucomicrobiota > Verrucomicrobiia > Limisphaerales > UBA8199 > UBA8199. Next base: position 2,783 of record CAZHEW010000444.1, on the reverse strand, counting down.
CTTGTGATAAGGATAGAGGGCGGCGTTGCGATTGAGAATCACCCGGCTGGCAAAGAGCACCAATTTCTGCGTGGCCAGGTAGACGAGATAGGCGTCCTGCTTCTCTTCCGCCTGACTCATAAACCATTTCCAGGCCAGGAGTTGGCACACAAACCGGTGTTCGCGCGTGGCCTGCTGCTCGATGGGGTAGCGGGTGATTTGCGGCAAGAGCCAATCCAGAGAATCGGTCCTGGCAGACAGAACCTGGGCATCTTTGAAGGCGTAACGGGCGGGGTCGCTGCCTTGTTCCGCGATCTGCTGAAGCATCGCCACCGAGGTTACCTTGCAGTCAATGTATCCGCCCGCATACGGGCAAATGTCCCACAGGCTGAAGGCAAGTTTCCTTTCGTTTTTCCGCCTGTGATATTCCGCTTCGGTGGCCACCAGAATAATGTCTATGTCGGAGTTGGCCCTGGCGTAACCGTGGGCCAACGATCCGCCCAGCAATATCGCCATGAACTCCTCCTGCTGGGAATAGACCGCGAGAAAATCACTGATAGCTTGCGAATGATGCTCTTCCATATGTTGGTTTCACCTTTCGGTAGCTCCACAGTTAATCGTGGTCAGGCGCACCACCGGGCGACCAGTTCGCGGGTCGCTTTGGAGGGGCGGCCCCGGCGTTTGGGCGGCGTCCAGCGCGGCGGCGGCACTTTAAATTGGAAGAGTTCGGCGGGCGTCCAAATATGATCGGTCAGGTGGGCCGCCAGGGCGGGGGTGCGCGGCACCCAGCGGTAGCGACGTTCGCTCAGCCAGAGCTTGACGCGCAGACTGTCATGCGCGTCGCAGAAGTTGTAGAGACAGCCCAGCAAGTACATCCCACTGGTCAACGTGGTTTGTTGGCGGGCCAGCGCCCGCGTGCGCCGGGCGAGGCAGGCCAGGCGTTCCCGAAAGGTGGCATTCAACCGCTCGATGTAGGCCGTGTTGATGCCGCCGTGCCCTTGCGTCGCCGTGATCAAGCGCTGGATCGCCGCCAGAGTGCCCTGCACGATGCGGCGGTCAATCCGTAACCCTGTGGCGGGGCGCTGTTTGACGACTTGGACCAAGGCCAGGTGCGGCCACAACTGTAAGCGAGGGCGGCCGGGCATGCCTTTGGGCCGCGGGACGGCAAAGCGAAAGGCGCGCCGGAAGGCGGTGACATAACTGGCTAAGCCATCCACCGCAATCAGCAAGGGCCGCCAGAGGGCCATCGCCCGGATTTGCGCCACTAAGGCCGTGATCAAGTCCAAGTCGCGGGTGGCGCTGACCACACCCCCCAACCATAGCCGGGTGGACACCATCAGCGCCGTGGCCATCCAGAAGACGCCGCCCTGGGTCTTGACGCGCAGTTCATCGGCCTGCACCTGTTGTAAGTCCAACTGCTGGCCAGTCACGAGGTGTTCATGCACCCCCTGGCAGTGCTGCCCCGCGCGTTGTTGCCAACTGCGCACGGTGCGCTCATCCAGCCCAAAGGCCGCGACAATCGCCTGGGGGGGACACCCGTGCGCCAACAACACCAAGACCCAGATCACAATCTGCGGGTCGGTGCGCAGGCGGTAGAACAGCGTGCCCTTGGTGGCGGCAAAGGTCTGGTCACAGACACTACAGTGATAGCGCTGCTCTTGCAGGCTATGCACGCCAATATTGCCTTGCCCGACTTGGCCGCGCGCCGGGCACTCGAGATTCGGACAGAAGATCTTTTCAGCATCCATGGGGTAGACCTCCACGCAAAAGTAGGATTAGTGTGCCCAAAAGCGCTGTTTTGTCAATCCGTGGCCGCCCACCACGATTAAGTGGAGAGCTACCGGCTCAATGGTCACCCGATCAAAATTATATTGCGTTTGTTACTAACACTGACCGGCATATCCTAAATCTTCTGGATACTTC
>CAZHEW010000444.1:0-871 GCA_964531815.1 uncultured Verrucomicrobiota bacterium | reverse complement strand
CCTAAAGATCAAGATCCCCTTCTCTTCTTATCTTTACCTCTGTATTCTCCCCCCGTCCGGTCGATGCTTTTGCACCGATAGCTAGAGACAGCACGCTGTCAATAGCATCGGATCACCGCTGCTTTTGCCGCGATACTGCGGTGTCATACGTAGCATAACACAATGCACCAGCACAGACAGGACGCACCGGTGGGGCCATTTAAAAAGCACCGCCCCCTCTCCCCGGCATAACCGGGCCAGAGGGGGCGGTGGCGCTATCGGTGCAAAAGCACCGATAGAAGTGGTTTTGAAGTTCCTACAGTTATTACAACCTCGCCCGCGTCAACACTGCGCGGGCGAGGTTTAGTTTTCACAGACTCGACCTACTGATTGCGTATCACGAGCGGCAAGTGGATGGTATAAGAGGCTACGGTGATGACGACCGTATCCGACGTCGGATCGGCCAATCCCAGGCTATCGGTGACGGCGAGAGTGAACGTCAACACCGTGGGCGTCTCCGGCGCGAGGAAGGTCGTGCGGCTGAGCGTCGCTGTGAAGCTCACGTCCGGGCCGCCGACTTGCGTCCAGCCGTAGGTTAGTGGCAGGTGACCGTCCGGGTCACTGCTGGCGCTGCCATCGAGCGTGACGCCGGCGCCCGGCGCCACCGTTTGGGCGACGCCGGCGTTGGCGACCGGTGCGGCGTTCTCTGCCTTGAGCGTGAACGTCGCCGTCACCGCCTTGTCCGCGTTCAGCGTGATCTGCGCCGGATTCGCGCTGCTTTCCAGGTCGCCCGACCACCCCGTGAATTGCCAGCCCGCCGTCGGACTCGCGTTCAACTCCACCACCGTGCCGGAGAGGTAGCTGTGCGCGCCCATCCCCGGCGTGATGACGC
>CAZHEW010000443.1:1567-3217 GCA_964531815.1 uncultured Verrucomicrobiota bacterium | reverse complement strand
CGTCTAGGCGAAGACCTCGACACGCGCACGGTAACCGAGGCGTTCCAACAGGCTCTCGCAGTCTTCCCAGGTGAGACCAAAAGCGCGCACATCTGCCACGCCGAGGCGCGACACCACAAACCGGAGCGCCTCCGCTTCGGGTTCGGCGAACTCGCCGTCCAGCATGGCGGCCTCGGCCCAATCCACCAACTGCGCCAAAGAGAGTTCGTGGTGCAGGTAGGCGGTGAGCTTCTGTGCCGTGGCCTGTTTGGAAACTAGCATCACAGCACCTTACACTTTCTCGTGGCCTTTATCCACCGGGAACTTCTGGTGTGTCTCGACCAGTTTGCCTTGGTGGTCATAGACCTCCTGCCAGAACCGGAGCGTTGCTTCCTCCGCATCCACCTCCTTGACGTAGCGGGCTCGCCAGCCAAGTCGGCCAGTGACCTCCAGCCAGTAGCGCCTCCCCCCGCCGGGCAGTTCCTCCCAGGTGCCGAACTTTCTCTCGTTTTGGGAACGGGTGCTCATGAGAGCCGGCCAAGTCTCACGCCGTACGCCGCGGCGGCGAACTCCCCGATCAGAACGAACTCGACCCGGCCCTTAACGAGTCGGCGCGTCAGTTCGCTGAGGTTTTGCATTCCGTTTCTCCATGGCGGCGCGGAGCGACTCGGCGAAACGCAGCGCATCATCGTTGGCCTGCATCCGCTCCCACGGTGTCTTGGTCAGGCTGTCCTCCAGCAACCCGGCGTCCATACCATCGGCCGGGCTAACGCCGCCCGCCGGCACAGCGGCGGGTGCTGCAGCCTTGCCATGATTCGCGCTCGCCTTCATCCACGGCAGGTTACGCCCGGGCCGGTCCCTGTCAAGCCAAGGCCGCCAACCGGTGGGTGCAGGCCCTGCTCAAGGCGAAGGTCGCCGACCGCCCGGTCCTTGTCTCCTGCGAGCAGAACAAGAAAGAGTTCGGCCTGGCCTGAATTGAAGAATTTGCTTTCTGCGCGCCTGCACTTACGAGCGCTGCGCGGGTGAGTGAAAAGTGGCACGAGGAGCCCTGTGGCTGTTCCGCAGCGCTTCCATGACTCTGCGTTTCCCTGGATAATAGGCTTGACGCGTCGGCCGCGCGCTTCCTAGACTAGCCCCGTGAGACTCAGGAAGACACCCCTTCCGGTCGTGCTGGCACTCGCCGGGTTCGGTTTCGGTTCATTCGCTCTCCCCAATGCTCAAGGTGCGGCGTGGGTCACCAACGGGCCGATGGCGACGACGCGCAGCCTGCATACGGCGACGTTGCTGCCCAACGGGAAGGTGCTGGTCGTCGGGGGCTATAACACCAACGGCAGTCTTGCTCTGGGGGAACTTTACGATCCGGCCACTGGAAAATGGACAGCGACGGCGGCGCTGACGGTCGCGCGCCACGATCACACGGCAACGTTGCTGCCGAATGGCAAGGTGCTCGTAGCGGGAGGGTTCTTCGCCGGCAACAGCGCGGAGTTGTACGATCCGGCGACGGGAACGTGGAGCCCGACCGGCGCGATGACGGACGCGCGCGGCGCCCACACGGCGACGTTGCTGGCGAATGGGAAGGTATTAGTAGCCGGGGGCGCGACCAGCGGGGGCAATGCCATTTCGACCGCTGAGTTGTACGATCCGGCCACCGGGACGTGGACGCTGACCGGG
>CAZHEW010000443.1:0-1467 GCA_964531815.1 uncultured Verrucomicrobiota bacterium | reverse complement strand
TGCGCTACCCGCGCGCGCATCACACGGCGACGCTCTTGCCGAATGGCAAGGTGCTGGCCGCCGGCGGGCATGCTTACAGCACTCCGCAGTCCAGTGCGGAACTCTACGATCCAGGGGTGGAGACGTGGACAGCGACCGGCGCGCTGAACTCGGAACGTTCTTCGCACACCGCGACACTGCTTTCCAACGGGAAGGTGCTGGTGGCGGGTGGCAACGGCTCCCTGGGGAGCGCGGAGCTTTATGACACGAGCAGCGGAAGCTGGGCGGGCACCGGGGCGCTGAACTCCGGCCGCTATTGGCACACGGCGACGTTGCTGCCGAACGGGAAGGTGCTGGTAGCGGGAGGCGGGGGCAGCGGCGGCGGTCTGCTGGCGAGCGCGGAGCTTTACGACCCGGCGACGGGGATTTGGACCACCACCGGCGCCCTGCTCACGGCCCGACAACTGCACACGGCGACGCTGCTGCCCGGCGGCAAGGTGCTGGTGGCAGGAGGCCGGGACGCCAACAACCTCATGCTCGGGAGCGTCGAGCTGTATGATTCGGCGTCGGGGACATGGACGGCGGCAGCCCCGCTGGCCACGGCACGGTATTTTCATACCGCCACGTTGCTGCCGGATGGCCACGTGCTGGTCGCGGGCGGATGGGGCGGCTCTTACACTTATCTATCCAGCGCCGAGCTGTATGATGTGAGGCTGGGGTTCAGCGCGAGCTGGCAGGCGCAGGTTGCGAGTGTCACCTCGCCGCTCAGTCTGGGCGGCAGCCTGACGGTGACAGGCTCCGGGTTCCGGGGTGTGTCGGAGGGGTCGGCGGGCAATAGCGGGGACTCGGCGACGGATTATCCGCTGGCGCAGTTGCGGAGCGTAGAGAACGGGCAGAGCATGTTTCTGCCGTGCACGAACTGGCAGACGAACTTAATCACGTCGGCCACGGTGTGGGGTTTTCCGGCGGGGTACGCGGTGGCGACAGTGTTCGTGAATGGGATTCCGAGCCCGGGGAGCATTATCAACATCGGTGTTCCGGCGCCGACCGCAACCGCCCTGAGTGGCGCCAGGAAGCTGGCCAATGGCGCGTTCCAGTTCAGCTTCACCAACAGTGTGGGCGCACTGTTCGGCGTGCTGGCCACTACAAATCCGGCGCTGCCATTGAGTAATTGGACGGCGCTGGGCGGTATCGCAGAGGTTGCACCGGGGCAGTTTCAGTTCACGGACCCAGGAGCGACGAACAGCGAGCCGCGTTTCTATCGCATCCGCTCGCCGTAGGGGTCAAGGCTACCGGTCTTTGCGGGAGCGGGAGTCACAATGGAGCTCGCGGGAAGGGGGCAAATGAGCTTCCAACGGATTCGCCTCGCGGATAAACAAGCGATGCATAGTCGCCGCGTGCGGTCCCCCGTAGGCAGGATGGTCTCATCCGGCGCGATCCAATAGTATCTTGCTAGTACCTTGGTAGTATCCTGGTAGTACCTTGCAT
>CAZHEW010000442.1:0-3230 GCA_964531815.1 uncultured Verrucomicrobiota bacterium | reverse complement strand
GGGTTGACGGATGGCTGGGGGCGTTGCCGCCGTGATTACTATCGCATACGCGCTGCTTCGCGGTGAAGAATCGCGTTCGCCCTTGACCGTGCGCACGCTTCGCGTCAGGATTCAACTGCTATGGAAATCAAACTTGCCGCGATCCAGATTGCCAAACCCGAACCCGTCAACTTCATCCTGGGCCAGACCCATTTCATCAAGTCCGTAGAGGACATTCACGAGGCGCTGGTAGGTGCGGTGCCTGGCATTAAGTTCGGCCTGGCTTTCTGCGAGGCCTCGGGCAAGTGTCTCGTCCGCTGGACCGGCACCGACCCGGCGATGGTTGAACTGGCCCGAAAGAACGCCATGGCCATCGCCGCCGGGCATAGTTTCATTGTTTTCCTCGGCGAAGGCTTTTACCCCGTCAACGTGCTCAATGCCATAAAGGCTGTGCCTGAGGTCTGCCGCATCTTCTGCGCGACGGCTAATCCGACTCAAGTGCTGCTCGCCGTGACAGCACAAGGGCGCGGCATCATGGGGGTCGTGGACGGCTACCCGCCCAAGGGCGTCGAAGCCGAGCCGGACATCGCATGGCGCAAGAATCTCTTGCGTGACATCGGTTATAAGCTCTGAGAGCCTCAACATCAACGCGCTCAAGCCTCCCTGGGAGTTGCGCCCGCGCGTTTGTCTGGAGATACGCGGGCAAGCACTCGCGCCGGGAAAGCGCGAGGCGCCCGTGAATCCGGGCCCCCCTTAACCGTCTCTGCGCCGCGCTGAATTCGGCTTTCGCCTCCTCATCCAATCCGAACCTGATTGTCCAAACACTCCCGCACGGCTTTGGCGAGATCGGGGCGCGTGTAGGGTTTCTGCAAAAACAGCGCGCCCTGCCGCCGAAAGAAATCCGTATCCGATTCTTCCATGTTATAGCCGCTCGTGAAGATCATCTTGAGTTGAGGGCGGCTGGCCTTGAGTTTCACCGCCAATTCCATGCCCGATATGCCTCCCGGCATGATCATGTCGGTAACCACCAGGTCAATGCCGGCAGAATGGTGCTCCCAGACCTGCAGGGCTTCGGCACCCGATCCCGCCACCAGCACCCGGTAGCCGCAATCATGCAGAATCAGCTGAGCCAGATCGCGCAGCACCTGTTCGTCCTCCACCACCAGAATGGACTCGCGACCGCCGCGCACAGCGGCTGCCTCGACAACCTTCGACACCCGCACCTGCCCCGGCTCGCTGCTGGCGGGCAAGAACACGGCGAACGTCGTGCCTTTCCCGACTTCGCTGTTCACCTCGACCCAGCCTTCGTGCTGCTTGATGATGCCATAGACAGTGGCCAAACCCAGGCCGGTTCCTTTGCCAACCTCTTTGGTGGTGAAGAATGGCTCAAAAATGCGGCTCATCGTCGCCATATCCATCCCGCACCCGGTATCGCTCACTTGCAAGCAGACAAACGCGCCTGGCCGCGCCTGGGGGTGGGTCTGCACGAAGCTCTCGTTCAGTTTGACCAGAGTGGTGCTGATCGTCAATGTGCCACCTTTCGGCATCGCATCGCGCGCATTGACGGCGAGGTTCATGATGACCTGCTCGATCATGCCCGCGTCCGCCTGGACCGCGGGCAGTTCCGCCGGCGGAATAAACTGGAGCGCGATCGTTTCACCCAGCAGACGCTTGAGCATTTTGGACAGGTTGCCGACCACATCCCGCAAGTCGAGCGCCTTGGGCTGCATTACGTTCTTGCGGCTGAACATGAGCAACTGACGGGTCAGCGTGGCAGCCCGTTCAGCTGCAAAGTAAATGGCTTGCGCCGAATCAAGTAATTCGGCCGCCAGACCGGTGTTGGCCATCATCATTCCCGAATGACCCTGGATTACCGTGAGCATGTTGTTGAAATCGTGTGCCACGCCCGCGGCGAGCTGGCCAATGGACTCCATCTTCTGCGACTGCAGCAATTGGGCTTCCAGGTTCAGCCGGTCGGTAATGTCTTCGACGTAGCAGTGCACGATGTGGCTGGAAGCCACGGGATGAAATGACCAGCTTAGGGAGCGCTTCTCGAGCACCGTTTGGAGATCGAGCACGCTGCGCCCCGCTTTCAGGCAGTTCTGGACGATCTCCCGCACGTTGTCCGGCAACAACTCGCGCGGATGGTCCCGGCCGACCGACCGACCGAGCATCCGCGCGGCGTTATTGAAATAGGTGATAGCACCATCGCTGGTTAGTTCCAGGGCAGGGTTGGGATTCAACTGGGCAAAAGCCGCCAGCTTCTGCAATTCCGTCTCGACCCGAATCCTCTCTACCGCCATTGCCAGCACCGTTGCCAGAGAAAACAGGAAATGGATCTCGTCCTCGGTAAAAGTCCGTTGGCGCTTCGTGTACGCTCCAAGCACTCCAAATGCCTGCCCATGGCCAGCGACGGCTACGGTGATGCCGCTCGACACATTGTGGTTGGTCAACAACGACGACCCGCGGAACCGGGGCTCCTTGGCGAGCGAGTCAAATGCCACCGCTTCTTTCGCGGTGAGCGCGAATCCTGTCTCCGTTTGCGGGTCCGCCGGGATGACAACCTTCCCGACCCCCCCATCCTTCCATCCGACACCCGCTCGCATAAGGAGGAACTTGCCTCCGGGCTGAACCTCCAGCACATGACAAAACTCCACCTCCAGAGTTTGGGCCGCCAGCGTAACCACGTGGCTCAACAGAGCTGAGGTCTCGCCGGTCTCGAGCGCAAATTGGCCCAGTGCCGCCACGACCGTTTGCTGCATGGAGCGGTGCACTAATGCTCGTTTCACCCGCTCGCCTTCGCTCGCCCGTTCCTCCAATTTTTCGGCCATGGCATCGAACGCGCGTGCCAACTCGCCCAGCTCGCCCCGCTCCCGGGACAATCCGGTCCGGCTGGTTAGGTCGCCGGCGCCCAGTTTCCGCGCCGCCTGGGACAGAATCCAAACCTGCCGAATAATGAAGCGTTCCCCGCCGAACCACGCCGCGCCGAGAGCCAACAGTCCTATCAGGAACTCGGTCCAGGGCAATTGCGCGCCATAATGGGCCGCATAGTACTTGTTCCCGAAGTACAGCAGCACCGAAGCCGGCGCGACAGCCAAGAACACGGTTCCCACCAACCGAAACCGCAAGCTGGACATGCTAGTCATAGGGTCTGCAGGACTTTGCTTGTGTTCCAGAATAGCCCTGCTGCCCCCGGCAACGCAAAGTGAATTCTGAAACTTGCTCATTCTTAAGCTTGCCAAAACCACCAC
>CAZHEW010000441.1:0-3234 GCA_964531815.1 uncultured Verrucomicrobiota bacterium | reverse complement strand
CCCGAGGATTCACAGCGCTGCTTCCAGGAATACATGGCCGACGCCCAGCGGCGCATGCAGGCCAATCAGTTGAAATCGGGCGAGGACGTCAAGATCATTGACAACCGGGTGCAGGTCTCCGGCCAGGTCGCCGTCATGAACATCAACGGCCTGCTGACCAAGGTCATCTTTGATCAGAACCCCAAGAACGAGTTCTTCGTCGAGGAAAGCTTCCCGCTGGACTGGATGTATCCGCACCTGACGCCCTTCGGGATCATCATGAAGATCAACCGCGAGCCACTATCCTCTCTGACGGAGGACGTGTTCCAGCGGGACCACCAGTTCTGGAGGCAGTTCTCCAAACGCCTGACCGGTGACATTATTGACTACGACACGCCGGTTAAGGAAATCACCGATTGGATCGAAAAGACCTACCTGCGCCACGACTTCACCGGCTTCACCGGCGACCGCCGGTTCGTCCACGATGACGACGCCCAGAAGTCCTTCTCCAAGCTCCGCAGTTCCATCGGCGGCATCTACGCCTGGCGCCTGAGCCCCGACCCGAATGTCTGCAAGCCGGAGTATCGGCCCAAATCCAACGCGGAGTACCAACGCGTGCTCAAGGAAGCTGATTTCGCCTTCCGCCAGGCTTTCGCCTTTTGCCCTTACAGCCCGGAAGCAGTCTTCCGCTACGCCCAACTGCTGCTCCAGACGCGGCGTTTCGACGACGCCCTCCTCATAGCCGAAACCTGCCTGAAGCTGGACCCCTACAACGGCCAGGTGCGGGGGCTCGTGGACAACATCAAGAGCTATAAGCAGGCCTCGGGAATCGAGCAGGCCCAGGCGGCGCTCATGCAATTGGAGGATCAGGTGCAGAAGAACCCCTCCAACTTCCAGGCCGCTCTGGACCTCTCGAGCGCCTACCTCCAAATGCAGCAAACCAATCGCGCGGTTCAGATTCTGGACGGCGTATTGAACTATCCCCAGGCCGATGCGAACGTCTTCCGCAGCCTGATTCAGGTTTACAGCAGCTTCGGCCACTACACGGGACTGCAGAAGGCCGTTGACAGACTTGAAGCGCAGCCGCAACACGACGCGGGGGCGATGCTAAGCCTCGCCCAAGCCTACGCGATGCTGCAGAATGTGCCCAAACTCGAGGCGTCCCTGGAGAAACTCGTCAAGCTCATGCCCACCAACCCCGAAGCCTGGTACGACCTGGCCGTGTTGAAATCCGGCCTGGGCAAGCCCGCCGAGGCCCTCTCCGCGCTCCGCCAGGCGCTTGACCTCAGCAACAAGCGGCTCCAGCAAGACCCCAAAGCGCGTGATTTGCTCGCCAACGCCAGGAAAGAGGACCGCTTCGGCGCGCTGCGCCAATCGCCTGAGTTCAAGAAGCTGGTGTCGCCCTAGGCGCGCCCCGCAGTCACTTCCCGCGGTACGTGCCCATCAGTTGGGCCTGAGCCAGAATGTGTTTCTTCCCTATTCGTGCACCCGCACCAGCGTCTTCACGGCCCGATTGCCGGAGGCCATGGACCGGAATAGAAGGGGCAATTCGCTCAACGAGCATTCGCCGTCCACAAAGTCGTCAGCCCGCACGATGCCGGCTTCGATGAACTCGAGGGCGCGCCGAACTGTCCGCGGCGTGTGGTGGAAACTGGCCCGCAGCGTGAGGTTGGCGTAATGGATGAGCGCGGTGTCGAGCGAAATCGTCGTGCCGGCGGGACAGCCGCCGAAGAAGTTAACCGTGCCGCCCTTCCGGACCAGGCGCATCGCTGCGGCCCAGGTCTCGGGCTTGCCGACGGCCTCGATGACCGTGTCGAACCTCGTCCCGCGCGGAACAGCCGCCTCCGCGCCACTCTGCCCTTCGACGCTCGGGATCAGGTCCGCGCCCAGGCGCCGGGCGGTCTCCAGGCGCTTCTTTCCCCTGCCGGCGACGGTCACCTGGCAGCCCACGTGCCGGGCCAGCGCAACAAACATCAGGCCGATCGGGCCGGCGCCGATGACCAGCACTCGTTGCCCGCGGCGCAACTGCGCGTCTTCCATTCCCTGAACTACGCAAGCCAGCGGCTCCACCAGAGCCGCGTCGGAGAAATCCGTCTCCGGCTTGAGGCGCAGCAGATTCTTCTGCACGATCCGCGCCGGCACAACGATGGACCGCGCATAGGCGCCGTTCAGGAACAACAAGTCGTCGCACAGATTCTCCTGGTGGTGGCAGCAGTAAAAACACTGGCCGCAGGGCGCCGAGTTGGCCACTGCCACCCGGTCCCCCGCCCGCCAACCTGACACGTCCGGCGCCAGCTCGGAAACAACCCCCGCGAACTCGTGCCCGAAGCGGGTGGGAGGGATGAGCATCCTGGCATGGTAACCGCGCTTGAAGACCTTCAGGTCAGTGCCGCAGGTAAGCGCAGCCTGGATTTTAATCCTCGCCTCGCCTGCTTTAAGCGGCTGCAATGGGAGGTATTCCACCCGAATCTCTTCCTTGCCGTGCAAGACAGCGGCTCTCATAGCTGGGCCAATATATACCCGGGCCGACGCGCAAACAGAAGAAAACTCCTGACCCAACCGCTTGGCGCGGCTGTGGAATCGCAAGTGGCGCCCGTGCCCCGGGGTGCAGCGTTAGGCCGAACCGGAACGGGTGAGAAGGCGCTTGAGCAGAAAACTCCCGGCCACGACTGCGACCACCGCCAGAATAATCCACCAGGGCTTCCTGGATTCAGGCGCAGGGGGGGGCTCGGGGGCAGGCGGATCTGCTTCCGTGGCCACCGGGGTTTCCCGCGCGGGCCGGGTGCTCGCTGTGAGCTGCGGTTTGGGCTGCTCGACCAGGTTTGTGTCTGCCGCCCGCGCTGCAGCTTGCTTGGCTTCCTCCTCGGCGACAATGCGCCGGGTTTCCTCCCGGATCGGCTCCAGGTTCACCGGGCGAGCCTCCCATTCGATGCCGTACTGGTGGTAGCCCTTGCTCATAAACGAGTAAATGTCCAGCGCATGCCGGGCATTAAGATCCGGCTCGGGAATGCCGCAATACTTGCGAATCGCATAGCGCCAGCTCTCGATGTCCGCTTCGGTTGTCCCCTCCGGTTTCGGATTCGCGTCGTAAAGCTGCCGCAGCAAAGCCGCGCCGCCGCGAATATTCTGGAACGCGTCCGCCTTTAGCTCATCAGGCGTCTTGCCAATCAGCGCCGCCGCTTCGATCAGGCTATGGCCGAAATACTTGTTGTCCCACAGTGACATGATGCCGAAGGGCCGCGGCATGCCGTTGTC
>CAZHEW010000440.1:0-3235 GCA_964531815.1 uncultured Verrucomicrobiota bacterium | reverse complement strand
GCCGCCGGAGGCACTGCAACCTTCTTCGTTGAGACGGCCAATACCGTCACCGCCTACCAGTGGCAGAAGAACGGCACCAATATTGCCGGCGCTACCACCTCGGCGCTGACGCTCAATAATGTCCAGGACAGCGACGTCGGCAGTTACGGCGTGACGGTCAGCAACGGGGCCGGGCCGGTCGTCAGCGGCACCGCCACCTTATCCGTCTCGCCGGCGATCGTGGTGCAGCCTCTTAACCAGACGAACAGCGCTGGCACCACTGTCAGCTTTACGGTGACCGCCGCCGGCCAGCAGCCGCTCACCTACCGTTGGCAGAAGAACGGCGCGGACCTGGATGACGGCGGTAATGTATCCGGCGCCACGACTCCGGAACTGACGTTGACTGCCGTGAGCCAGGACGATGCCGGCACCTATACGGTGGCAGTGAGCAACGCAGTTGGCGGTGTGCTCAGCGAGCCTGCGCTGCTGGTAGTGGCCGATCCGCCGGGCATCGTGACCGCGCCGGCCAGCCAGGCGGTAGCTGCCGGGAGCACGGTGTCGTTCTTCGTGGTTGCCAATGGCACGCCGCCCTTGAGCTACCAGTGGCGCTTCAACGAGGTCGCCATCGCCGGCGCAACCGACAGCAGCTATTCACGCGCGGACGTCCAGAGCGCGGACGCCGGGAACTACTCGGTCGAGGTCAGCAACGCCGCTGGTTCGGTCATCAGCCCCGATGCCGTCCTGGCGGTCAACACCCCGCCCGTCCTGTCTTCCATTGGCGACATTACAGTCCATGCGGGCGCGACTGCCACGGTTGCCGCCTCGGCCTCCGACATTGATGCCGGCCAGGCCCTGGCCTACAGCCTGGGGACCGGCGCGCCGGCTGCGGCCTCCATCGGCGCCACTTCCGGCATCTTCACCTGGCCGACCACCGGCGATGACGCCGGCAGCAGCCAGTCCATCACCGTCATTGTCGCCGATGACGGCACCCCGAGCCTGAGCGACAACACCGCCTTTACCGTCACAGTGGCCGCGCCCCTGTTGATTCAAAAGGTCGAGCTGGTGGACACCAATGTTGTGCTGACGTGGACGGCGATTGAGGGCAAGACCTATCGCGTCGAATACAAGGACAACGTTAATGACTCAGGGTGGAGCAACCTGCCTCCGGACGTTACCGCCAGTGCGGCCACGGCCTTGAAGGAGGATTCGATGGCGGCGCCGCAGCGCTTCTACCGGATCCTGAGTCTGGACTGATTCAGCCCAATCGGCAGCAAAGCAACGCCACCGAGCTCACCGCCGGTGGCGTTGCAGTCTAAGCGACCTGCGCCAGTTTGTTCGGAGGGCTGGTTCGTTGGCTGTCCGCCCGCCTGGATTGGGTTGCGCGGGAACGCCGCGCGCCGCTGCCGCTGCCATGCGCGTCACGCAGCTTGCGCGGAGCGGGCGGGCAGGGCATCCTCCGCTCGAATTCAGGCGAACGACTTATGAGCGAGTTCAAATTCTCCTGTCCACATTGCGGCCAGCACATCAAGTGTAATGAAGAGGCCTCCGGCCGGCAGATCGAGTGCCCCGGCTGCCATCATCTGATCCGCATCCCGGCCGTTCCGGGGAGGACGGCGGACTACAGACCGGAGACGGGGCAGACGTGGGGGACCTTTGTGCCTTCCGGTGATGTGCCGCCGCCGCCGGGCCTGTCGCTCCGCAGGAAACCCGAGCCGCCGAAAGCGCCTGGCAAGTAGGACATGCTGCTGGACGAACTCGAGAGCCAAAGCGTTTACATCCTGCGCGAGGCGTTCAGCAAGTTCGAGCGCCTGGCCATGCTCTGGAGCATTGGCAAGGACTCGACGGTGCTGCTGTGGCTGGCGCGCAAAGCCTTTCTGGGGCATGTGCCCTTTCCGCTGGTGCACGTGGATACCAACTACAAGATCCCGAGCATGATCGAGTATCGCGACCGGCTTTGCCGCGAGTGGAAACTCCAGCTCATTGTCGGCCGCAACGACCAGGCGCTGGAGGCCGGGCGCACTTACCCGCGGGGCAAGGCTACTCGTGTCGAGTGCTGCGGCACGCTCAAAAAGGATGCCCTCCAGGCGGTCCTGCGCCAGCACCACTTCACCGGCGTCATTGTCGGCGTCCGCCGCGACGAGGAACCCACGCGGGCCAAGGAACGTTACTTCAGCCCCCGCGACCGGCACATGGAATGGAATGTCGAGGACCAGCCCCCCGAGTTGTGGGACCAGTTCAAGACGGACTTCGAGCCAGGAACGCACATCCGCATCCATCCGCTGCTGCACTGGACGGAGCTGAACATCTGGGAATACATCGAGCGCGAAAACGTGCCGGTCATCCCCCTCTACTTCGCCAATGAGAAGGGCGAGCGTTACCGGAGCATCGGCTGCTACCCCTGCACGTTTCCCGTCAAGTCGCAGGCGCGGACGGTGCGCGAGATCGTCGAGGAGCTGCGCCAGACCCGGACGCCGGAGCGCGCCGGCCGGGCGCAGGACCAGGAAAGCGAAGCGGCCTTCGAGAAACTGCGGCGCGATGGCTACATGTAGCTGACGATGAACGCCCCCGAGCAAGTCAAGATTGTCATTCTCGGTCATGTGGACCACGGCAAGTCCACACTGGTGGGCCGGCTTTTTCACGACACCGGCTCGCTGCCCGAAGGCCGGTTGGAGCAACTCCAGCAAGCCGCCCAACGTCGCGGGTTCCCATTCGAATGGGCGAACCTCATGGACGCCCTCCAGGCCGAGCGCGACCAGAACATCAGCATAGACACCGCGCAAATTTGGTTCCGGACGGCCAAACGCCGATACGTCATCATAGACGCGCCAGGACACCATGAGTTCATCAAGAGCATGGTGACCGGCGCCGCGCAAGCCGAGGCGGCCCTGGTGGTGATTGACGCCCAGGAGGGAATCCAGGAGAACTCCCGCCGCCACGGCTTTCTCCTCGAGTTTCTTGGCCTCCGCCAGGTCGTCGTGCTGGTCAACAAGATGGATTTGCTGAATTACTCGCCGGAGCGGTTCAGGGCCATCGAGACCGAGTATCGCGCCTGGCTCCAGCAAATCGGTCTGCAGTCCCGGCTCTTCATTCCCATCTCCGCGCGGCACGGCGACAACCTTGTCGCGCTGAGCCAGCACATGCCGTGGTGGAAGGGCCCGACGGTGGTGGAGGCGCTCGACCAGTTCGAAGCCGCCCGCCCGTCCGCCGATCAGCCCCTGCGGTTCCCGGTGCAGGACGTATATCGCTTCGACGAGCG
>CAZHEW010000439.1:2463-3242 GCA_964531815.1 uncultured Verrucomicrobiota bacterium | reverse complement strand
CCCGCCCAAAGCGCCGCTCGGCGGGGTCCGGATGGCCCGGCACAAGATGTTCTTCAACCCGGCCAAGGCGATCCGCGAGCTGGGTCTGCCGCAAACACCCCCCCGGCAAGCACTGGCCGACGCCGCTGATTGGTTTCGCCGGAACGGGTACGTGCGGTAAGCGTGCCGGAGCCTCCCGCGGCGTGTTCCTTCTTTCAGTTCACAGGCGCCACACTCTCTCCAAGTCCAGCGAATCGAGCCGTATGCCGACTGAGCTTTCCGGCAAAGGACAGATGCCGGGTTGAGAGGCAGTCTCAGCGGTGGGTGAGGAATTCCTCAGCGGTCAGCCCTATGTCCCGGGCAATCTGGCGCAATAGAATCGGGGAGATGTCTCGTCCTGGATGGCCTGGGACGGTCGTGCCCCGACCGTCCACGTGCCGGTATTGCATGTGAGAACCTCGCTGCCTGACCAGCTCGAAGGCGAGTCTCTCCAGAAGCCGGCAGACCTCTCGTGGCTTCAGAACAGGAACTTGTCCCATGTCCTAATCCACCTGGATGGTTTGGATGCCGACGAACTCGGCTTCGAGCGCGGGAGCGCCGTCTTCGAGGAGCATGCTTAGAACCTCCATTAGGTTGCGCCGCAGGTCATCCAGCGATTCGCCCTGGGAGTGCGCGCCCGGAAATCCGGGCACATAACCTACATAAAGCCCCGTGGCCGGACACTTTTCGACAATCGCCGTGTAGGTCTTCATGCTCGCAATGTAGCTTCTTATGCCTGCTGCGGCCAGACCTTACTTCTT
>CAZHEW010000439.1:0-2453 GCA_964531815.1 uncultured Verrucomicrobiota bacterium | reverse complement strand
GATGCGCAGGCGCAGGGCGTTGAGCCGGATGAAGCCCGTGGCGTCGTCCTGGTTGTAGGCTTTGGTGGGGTCGGCTTCCATCGTTGCGATGGCCGGGTTGTAGAGGCTCACCGGCGACTTCCGGCCGGCGCACAGGATGTTGCCCTTGTAGAGCTTCACGCGCACGGTGCCGGAGACGTTCTTCTGGCTCTCGGTCACATACGCCTGCAACGCGAGCCGCTCGGGCGCGAACCAGTATCCGTAATACACCAGCTCCGCATAGCGCGGGATCAGCGAATCCCGCAGGTGCATGACCTCGCGGTCCATCGTCAGCGTTTCCATCTGGCGATGCGCAAACTGCAGGATGGCCCCACCGGGCGTTTCATACACACCCCGGGATTTCATGCCCACGTAGCGGTTCTCGACCAGGTCCACCCGCCCGACGCCGTGTTTGCCGCCAAGCTTGTTGAGCGCCCTCATTACGCCCAGCGGGTTGAGCGCCTTGCCGTTGACGGCGACGCAGTTGCCCCGCTTGAAATCGAGCGTGACATACTCTGCCTTGTCGGGCGCATCTTCGGGCGCGACGCTTAGTTTGAACATGTCCTTGTTCTTCGGCGCGAAGGCGTCCAGCCACGGGTCTTCAAGGATGCCCGCTTCAAATGAGATGTGCAGGAGGTTGCGGTCCATCGAATAGGGCTTCCTGGCCGAGGCCTGCACGGGAATCCGCTTGTTTGCGCAATAGGCGATCATCTCGGCCCGGCCGGGGAACTCGTCGCGGAACCGCGCGTCGCGCCAGGGCGCGATCACCTGCAGCTCGGGCGCGAGAGCCGCGGCGGTCAGCTCGAAGCGGACCTGGTCGTTGCCTTTGCCGGTCGCGCCGTGCGCGATGGCCTGGGCCTTTTCCTTGCGAGCGACCTCGATCATCCCTTTGGCGATGAGCGGCCGGGCGATGCTCGTGCCCAGGAGATACTGGCTTTCATACACCGCGCCCGCCTGGACCATGGGGAAGATGAAATCGCGTGCGAACTCCTCCTGCAGGTCGGCGATGTAGCACTTGGAACCGCCGGTGCGTTTGGCCTTGCCCTCCAGCCCCTTGAGCTCCTCCTCCTGCCCGATGTTGGCGCAATACGCTATGACCTCCGCCTTATATGTCTCCTTCAGCCACGACAGGATGACCGACGTGTCCAATCCACCCGAATAAGCTAAGACTATCTTCATCGCATGACGCTATTGATATTCTCAATAGCGCACAACAAATAATCAATTAGGCCGTTCGCGCAACGGCTGGCAGAATGAGTGGCATGAAAACTACAACAGCGCGCAGTCTGTGGTCCCGCATCCTGATCATCGTCGGCGGCATCGCCATGCTGGTGGGAGCGCTTGATCCGCTGGAGGGCTCCCTGATTATTCTGCTGGGCAGCGGCCTGGTGACTGGGGGCATCTGTGTGGGCAACGGCGAACGGGGGTTGCGGAACTACTGGATCCTGATCCTCAGCCTGATAGCCATTGGGGTTGGCGCGATGGTTGGGTTAAGCGCGGTTGGGGGGATTGGCGGATCTCGCGGCCATTCCATGTGGTGGGGCCTGCTGATTCTGCCCTATCCCATTGGCTGGGTTATGGGTATCGTCAACCTGCTATTCGAGATGGTCCGCCGCTTTCGCCGCCGACCCGCGGCCCAGCCATCCGCCCTTTAGCGTCCGGGCAACAACGGCTGGCGTCCACGCCCACTTTATTGTTCAATACCCGCCGTCAGTAGCCGCGCCGCGTGTGAGCTGCGGCCCCTGACCCGGTGCAGTCATAAGAGACACTGCTATGAACGAAAAACTCCGACTCCTTGAACCGATCCGCGTGGGCGGGCTGGACCTGCCCAACCGCGTTTTCATGGCCCCGCTCACCCGCTGCCGCGCCAGCGCCGGTCGCGTGCCCAACACCCTTATGCGCGACTACTACGTCCAGCGGGTTTCCGCCGGCTTGATCCTCAGCGAGGCCACCGCCGTCACGCCGATGGGGGTCGGTTATCCCGACACGCCGGGCATCTGGTCGCCGGAGCAGGTGCAGGGCTGGAGGACAATTACGGAAGCAGTGCATGCCGCCGGAGGGAGAATGTTTCTCCAACTCTGGCACGTCGGCCGCATCTCCGACCCGGGCTATCTCGGGGGCGCGCTCCCGGTTGCGCCCAGCGCCATCGCGGCCAAGGGACACGTCAGCCTGCTCCGTCCCAAGCGCCCGTTTGTCACCCCGCGGGCTTTGGAAGCCAGCGAAATCCCCGGCATCGTGGAAGCCTACCGCCAAGGCGCGCAGAACGCGCAGCGCGCCGGCTTTGACGGCGTGGAAATCCACGGCGCCAACGGCTACCTGCTCGATCAATTCCTCCAGAACAGCACCAACCACCGCACCGACGGCTACGGCGGCTCAATCGAGAACCGCGCCCGGCTCATGCTTGAAGTCGCCGACGCCGCCATCGCGGTCTGGGG
>CAZHEW010000438.1:0-3243 GCA_964531815.1 uncultured Verrucomicrobiota bacterium | reverse complement strand
AAAAGAGATTCTCCTTTACCCGCGCAGCGCCAGGTACAAGCAGGCGCGCCAAGAACCAAATTCCAGGCGAAGCGGGGGTCAGAACAGTTGAGCTTCACTCCCTTCTGCATCGTGGTTGCTTCGTTAGAGCAGGCAGGCAACATGGCCCGGCGGCCCCATGTACAGCCGCTCGGCGATCACGGGCAGCGGCGCGCCCGGACATTAGTCTGCCGACTCCTCCGGCGCTGGTGCTGGCTCTTGCGCCTGAGCGGGCACGGGCCCCGAGCCCCTCATTAGCGAGAGGTAGCCGAGGGCACAGAGAAAACGATTGCAGTCCGGCTCATCCTCGTCTTTCACGTAGATGAGCGCGCCGTTGGCCAACTCAGCGGTTTTCATATCTCCCGCGGCGAAGCGCTCCTTCCGGTAGGCCTTGAGTTGAGCGGTCAAAGTTCCAATGCGCTCCGGGGTGAAAAGCTCGGCAATCATCTCGCGGACCAACGGAAGCATAGCGTCCAGGAATGCCTTGCTAGCCGCGGCGCTTGGGAAAGGGGTGGCGAGATCGGGGAACTGCTCACATAGGCTGGCGAAACCTTCGCTGAGCTCCGGCAGCCACGGCTCGATTTCATCAGGCGAAAGGAGCAGATGGGCCGCGTCCGGCCGTTCCAGGAGCTTGTGGGCATCGCGCTCCAACTGCCGCAGCTTGGCCTCGGCCTGGTCACGCTGTTCCGGGTTTGCCAGCAAGAGCTGCTCCATGCGGGCCCGCTTGGCGGGATCCGCCTGCTGGTCCTGAAGCCAGGCTTCAATCTCCTCCATGCTCATGTGCTCCAGGGCCGAAAGGTCCATCCCCAGTTCACGAAGCATGGCCGCCTCACGCCCGCGCTGCTCGGCCACCCAACTGTCGTAGCCGTAGGAGAACATCTGGAACAAGAACGCATTGCTGTCGTCAGTCTCTTCCTGGGTGAGGTAGGCGCAATGCTGGATGATCCAGGCATCCAGCGGGCGGTTGGCCGCCACGTAATCCGGCAAATGCACCAGCATGCTCATGGCGGACTGGTTCCGCCGTTGCTTGTCCGCCAGGTGCAGGATGGCCTTGCGCATCGTCTCGACAAACTGGTCATCCGATGAGCCGGGGGCCCGCTTCCCCACCTTGTCGAAGGCCCGCTGAATGTCGTCCGCCGTGAACCGCAGCGGCGCAAAGCGTTCCTCGGCAAAGAGCGCACGGGTGCGTTCCTGGTAGGCGTTCCCGTCCCCAACGAGCTTGTCGAAGTCCGCACGATGGGCCTCGATCGCCTTTGCCGCGGCCTCGATGGCCGGCTGCTGCTCCATGTAATCCAGAATTGGCCGGGTCTGCGCCAATAAGTCCTCAAACTCAGCGCGGGCCTTTCCGCTGGAGGACTTGCGTGCCAACTCCTGCAGCATAGCGGAGATTTGGTGAATATCAGGGGCCTTGGCAGGCGAGGGAGCATCCTCCTCAGGCTGGGGAACATGCTCGCGCTCCTGGGCCGCGCGCTGTTCATCCTTGGCCAAGCAACATCGCTTGTATTTCCTTCCGCTGCCGCAGGGGCACGGGTCGTTTCGTCCAATTGTCTTGTTCCGCATCAGGTGCGAGGCAGCGTATCCAGTGCGCCGGGGTAGGCCAAGCAAGAAGCAAGAAAGCCGCCCCGGTTTCCCAGGGCGGCTTGACGAAGCTGGTGTTTGTGCCTCGTTGCTTCGGCGGCTACAGCGCTACTTCTTCTTCGCCGGCTTCCTGGCCTTCTTGCCGGCTGCCTCTTCGAGGGCGGCTTGGGCCGCGGCCAGGCGCGCCACGGGGACGCGGAACGGCGAGCAGCTCACGTAGGTGAGGCCGGTGCGATGGCAGAACTTCACGCTGTTCGGGTCGCCGCCGTGTTCGCCGCAGATGCCCAGCTTGATGCCCGGGCGGGTGCTGCGGCCTTTCTGGACCGCAATCCGCATCAGTTCGCCCGATCACTGGGAGCGGCCTGGGCCGGGGACTCCAACGCCCTCCCGCCCGAAAAGCTGGACGCCGCCATCATCTTCGCTCCCGTGGGCGCGCTGGTGCCGCTCGCGCTCAAAGCCGTTGCCAAAGGCGGCACCGTCGTCTGCGGCGGCATTCACATGAGCGACATACCCGCGTTCCCCTACGAATTACTTTGGGGGGAGCGCAACGTCTGCTCCGTGGCCAATCTCACGCGGCGCGATGGTGAGGAGTTCTTTCTCCTGGCGCCCCGGGTCCCGGTGCGAACCACTGTCCAAACGTTCCCCCTGAGCAAGGCCAACGAGGCCTTGGGTTGCCTCCGCGCCGGCCAAGTCCGTGGCGCGGCGGTGCTGATGCCAGCACAGCGGGAATGACAACAGTGGGAATGAGCATTGCCGGGAGTGCCCAAATGAGAGATGATACGCACATGAGCATCGCCCAACTGCCCATCCAGATTGACCCGGAGAAAGTTGCACAGTTCTGTCGAGCGCGGAGAATCCGCAAGCTGAGCCTGTTCGGCTCGGCGCTGCGGGACGACTTCGACCCGGAGCGAAGCGACGTGGACGTGCTGGCGGAGTTCGAGCCAGGCGCGCGTCCGGGGCTGAGGTTCTTCGGCTACGCCGATGAGCTGGCAGAGATCCTCGGTCACAGCGTGGATTTCAACACCGCCGGGTGGTTGAGCGAATACTTCCGCGATGAAGTCGTGCGTGAAGCGGTGCCCATCTATGAGCAAACATGACCCAAAGGTGGTCCTTCGTCAGATCGCCGAGTGCGCCCGCCACGCGCAGGACCTTTGCGCGCAGAACGACTTGCCGCAGATCCTGACTGATTGGCAAAAGCGCGCCGCGTTCGAGCGAGTCATGGAAGTCCTCGGCGAAGCGGCAAAGCGTCTGCCCCCGGAATTGTGCGGCCGCTATCCTGCGGTGCCTTGGAAGCTCATCGCAGGCATGCGCGATCGCATCAGCCACGGCTATGACGCAGTGGACTGTTCAACTCTCTGGGAAACTGTGCAGGATGACATGCCGCCATTGTTGGCGACCGTCGAGCAGATGCTCAAAGACCTGGAGCCGCCTCCAGAGCGGTAAGACAGAGTCGCCCTTTGGCCGCAACAGCGCCCGTTGGAACTCAGTCATCGCTGTTGTTATTCACGATGCGCGTTCCAAGACTGCTTGCCGATTTATCCCGCGGGCAACCGGACAGACCCCCCCGCCCTTCTTTCGGGAAACCAAATCTGTATGCCAACAGAAATTTGCCCCGCCGCCCCCCGCCCGCGCACCAAGCCCCGGAAC
>CAZHEW010000437.1:0-3251 GCA_964531815.1 uncultured Verrucomicrobiota bacterium | reverse complement strand
CGGGCCAGGTCTTCGAGCACCACCTTGCCGGTCGGCTCGTGGCCCAGCGTGCGGCCGGTGCCTGGGTGTTCCTGGTGCCCCGTCATGGCCGTCGTGGAATTATCGAGGATGATCAACACATGCCCTTGGGGCGGCGGGTTGTACACCATCTCCACCAGTCCGCTGAGGCCGCTGTGAACGAAGGTGCTGTCGCCGATCACGCTCACCACCCGCCGCGCCTGCCCGGCCGGCAGCACGTGGCGCAGGCCCAGCCCTACTCCCAGGCTCGCCCCCATGCACACGCAGGAGTCAATGGCCTCGAACGGCTGCAGCACCCCCAGCGTGTAGCAACCGATGTCGCCCGCCACGATGCAGTCCTTCCTGCGCAGCGCCTCGAACACGATGCGATACTGGCACCCGTCGCAGAGCTGCGGCGGTTTGCCCGGCGGCTTGGGCGGCTCCGCGCTCAGGTCCTGCTTGAGGATGCGGCGCACGCGCGGCACGTCCAGCTCGCCAAACCGGTACAGGTCCGCCTTGCCCTCGACCGCCACGCCCGCGCCGCGGATGGACTCGACCAGGTAGGGATCGCCTTCCTCGACGACCAGGCAGCGCTCCACACCCTTCGCAAACTGCGCGATCTTCTTCATCGGCAGCGGATGCGTGAACCCCAGCTTGAGCACGCGGGCTTCCGGGGCGGCTTCGCGGACGTGCATGAACGAGATGCCCGACGTGATGATGCCCAGCTCCGGGCCGCCTTCCACGATGCGGTTCAGGCCACAGGTTTCGTTCCACTCTTGCAGCTCGGCCAGCTTCCGCCGCAGGCGCCGGTGGGCGGGCCGGGCGTAAGCCGGGATCATCACCCGGCCCTGGATGTCCTTTTCGTAGTTCGCCGCCCGGGGCGTCTCTGCCTGTGCCCGCGGCCGCACCACCGTGTAGCTGTGGCACACGCGCGTCGTGACCCGGAACAGCACCGGAATCTTCCAGCGCTCGGATATTTCGATCGCCGCGAACATGAAATCGTACGTCTCCTGCGAGTCCACCGGCTCCAGCATCGGCAGCCCGGCGGCCACGGCGTAGCGGCGGTTGTCCTGCTCGTTCTGGCTCGAAGCCATGCCCGGGTCATCCGCCGAGACGACGATCAGCGCGCCCGTGACCCCGGTATAAGCCGCCGTGAACAGCGGGTCCGACGCCACGTTCAGGCCGACGTGCTTCATCGTGCACAGCGCCCGGGCGCCGCCGAATGCGGCGCCGATGGCCACCTCCAGCGCCACCTTCTCGTTAGGCGACCATTGGGCGTGCCCGCCCAGGGCGTGGAAATGCTCCAGGATTTCGGTGGACGGGGTGCCGGGATAACCAGTTCCCAGCGCGACGCCCGCGTGTCGTGCCGCCAGGGCAATGGCCTCATCGCCGCTCAACAGAAGTCGGTTTGACTCGTTCATTCGATAAAATGCGCGCCAGCTTAATACCCCATCCCCTGGCCGCAGGACAACACATTCCGCGCTGATTTCCGAACTGGACACCGCCCCTGCGGCCAGTGTAAACAGGCTGCCGCATCATGTTCTGGGATCAAGAATCTGAAACACTGGCCCGTCCAACGCTTGAACACCTGCAGATGAAACTTCTGCGGGAAACACTCGAGCGCGTGGCCCAGCGCGTGCCCTTCTACCAGCAACGGCTTGCCGAGCTGGGCCTCGAGCCTGAGAGCATCAAGTCGCTGGCCGATGTTCGGCGGCTGCCCTTCACCACCGGCGCCGACCTGCGCGCCATCTATCCCAACGGCTTGCTGGCGGTGGATCGCACGGAGGCCGTGCGGCTGCACACCTCCAGCGGCACCACCGGCAAACCCAAGGCCATCTTCTTCTCCCGCAAGGATGTGGACAATGCCGCCGAACTCATCGCCCGGTCGCTCGTCTCGGCGGGCATCAGCCGCGCCGACGTCTTCCAGAACATGATGAGCTACGGCCTGTTCACCGGCGGCCTGGTGATGCATTACGGCGCCGAGAAAGTCGGCTGCCTGGTCATTCCGGCCGGCCCCGGCACCTCCGAGCGCCAGTTGATGCTCATGCAGGACTTCCAGACCACCGTCGTGCATATCCTCCCCAGCTACGCCCTTTACTTCGCCAGCTTCCTCGAACAAAAGGGCATTGACCCCCGCAAGGACCTCACGGTGCGCAAAGCCTTCGTCGGCGCCGAACCGCACACTGAGGAAACCCGCCGCTGCATCGAGCGCATCTTCGGCTGCGACGTGTATAACTCCTACGGCCTGACCGAGTTGAACGGTCCCGGGGTGGCCTGCGAATGCGAATGCAAGGCCGGCATGCACCTCTGGGAGGACAACTACATCCTGGAAATCATCAACCCGGCCACCGGCGAACCCCTGCCCGACGGCCAGACCGGCGAACTGGTGCTCACCACCCTCAAGCGCGAAGCCATGCCCATCCTGCGCTACCGCACCCGGGACATCACCTCGATCGTCCCCGAACCCTGCGATTGCGGCCGCACCCATCGCCGCCTGGTCCGCTTCACCGGCCGCTCCGACGACATGCTCATCATCCGCGGCGTGAACGTCTTCCCGCAGCAGATCGAGCGGGTGCTGATGTCCTTCCCCCAAATGGGCCGTAACTACCTCATTATCGTTGAAGGTCTGGACGACCTGGTCATCAAGGTCGAACTGGCCCCCGCCGCCTTCGACGGCCAGGTAGATCACCTGGAAGCCCTCCGGCAGCAGATGATCGAAAAGCTCAGGGCTGAAATCTGGATCCGCCCCAAAGTGGACCTCGTGCCCGCCGGTTCCCTCCCCGTCGGCCAGGGCAAAGCCAAACGCGTCATTGACAAGCGTTCCCTATAAAGCCAAACGTCCCACTGCTCTATCCTATGCGCGCCGTAAACCTCTTAGCCGTATTCGTCGAAAACAAGCCCGGCCAGACCGCCCGGATCGCCGGGCTGCTATCCGAGGCCGGGGTCAACCTCTCCTGGCTCACCATCGCCAACAGCGGCAGCTTCGGCGTCATGCGGTTCCTCGTGGACCAGCGCGACACCGCCGTCCGCACCCTCAAGGATAAGGGCGTGATGGTCTCGCTCGTCGAGGCGCTGGCCGTCGAGGTGCCCGACAAGCCCGGCTCCTTGCAGGCGGTCGCCGACCTGCTCGGCCGCAACAACATCAACCTCGACAATTGCTCCGGCTTCGTCGTCCACAACCGCGCCGTCCTGATCATCGAAGTCCATCAGATCGCGCAAGCCGGCGCCATCCTCGAACAGCAAGGCTTCCGCCT
>CAZHEW010000436.1:0-3251 GCA_964531815.1 uncultured Verrucomicrobiota bacterium | reverse complement strand
CCGGCATTGGGACCAATGCGTTCTCATGGTGCACCGGCTTGGCCAGCGTCACAATACCTGCCGGTGTCAGAAGCATCGGGGCCACGGCATTCTCGTGGTGTGGCAGCCTGACCAATGTCATGCTTCCCGGCACCGTCACCAACATCGGTGACCGGGCATTCTATTCCTGCACCAGCCTGCGCGCGATAACGGTGGATACAAACAACCCCGCCTACAGCAGTGTGAGCGGGGTCTTGTTCAATAAGAGCCAGACCACCCTCATTCAATGTCCAAGCGGCAGGACCGGGAGCTATACCGTCCGCGCCAGCGTTACGAACATCGGCAGCGATGCATTCTACGGCTGCGCCAGGTTGACGGGGGTCTATTTCCAGGGCGACGCCCCCGGCGTTGGTTCGCATGCGTTCGACGATGCCAACAATGCGGCCATCTATTACCTGCCTGGAACCACGGGCTGGTACACGCCGTTTGGGGGCCGTCCGGCCATGCTGTGGAATCCGCGCGCGCAGGACCTTGGCGTGCGGACGAACCGGTTCGGGTTCACCGTCACAGGCACCGCCAACATCCCCATTGTGCTGGAAGCGTGCACGAACCTGGGCGGGGTGGATTGGGTTTCGCTCGAAAGCTGCACTCTTACCAACGGGGCCCTCTACTTCAGCGATTCGCAGTGGATCAACTACCCCGCCCGTTGCTACCGCATCCGCTCGCCGTGACGCGTCGCGGCCGGACAGCTTGAACCTGTGGCGGCCTGGCCAGGCATGATGCGCGCCGGCGGAGAGCGCCGGTCCCACGTTTCTGGCAAGTCCCGGAATTGGACGGTGAGGGGTGGGTGAGGAGAGCGTGCGGAAGTGGTGTCCGGACAGGCTGTTGCCCCTGTAAGGGGCGGAATGGCGCAGATTGGTGCCAGATGGGGGCTGACCGGCTTGGACTAAAGAAGACGCCAGAAACCGTTGCCGCATACCCTCTGTCTTTGGGCAGTTTTTGTGCTGGCAAAGGGTTTTGCAGGGTGGCATACTGCTCACAGTTATGAATAGGTCTCTGCGCCTTCCGACCCGATTGAATCCCACATTCACCAAGACGGTAATCACCTGCTGTTTGATGCTCGTCTACAGCCTGGCGTGCTCCGCTGGGGTGGTAGTCTATGTGAACGAACAAGGCAGCCTGTTGGGTGTGAGCCGGCCGGAGGCGACAGCCCCCGAGACCGCGCTTGAGGCGCTGGCGAACCCGCCGACGGGGTTGTTTTCTGGCGTACCCGCCGGCACGAGCGTCGAAGAGTTTTCACGGGGCCAGGACCGCGCGACGGTCGGATTCTCGACGAACATTGTCGCTGGGGGGCTGGATGACGCGCGGCTCGAGCTGGTTTTCAGACAGGTGCGCGGGACGCTGATGCAGTTCGGGATTGACACGGCCATCCGCCTCCAAACCGGCGGGCGGCTGCTAAGTGACTACGTGTTCCCGACTCCGGTGATAACACCCCGGAAAAGCGCGAAGGCACTCACCGCGCCAGCCTCAGCCAGCAGCAGCGGTTTGGCGGGCAGGTCCGTCAGCCTGTCGCCCGGACACGGTAAGGTGTGGACCGGATCCTACTATGCCTTCGAGCGGCCGGTTTACTGCGCGCCGTTGAATTGCGAGGACGATCACAACCTGGAGATCATGAAATACCTGAACCAGTACCTGACGCAGGATGGGGCGGTGACGAAGGTTTATCGGTGCCTCAACAAGAGTTACGGCACGCACAGCGGCAGCGGTGAGCCCTGGTGGCGCGTTTCCGCCGGCTATTGGCTTCAATTGAATGGTTACCCCTGTTCGGTGTATGCGAGTTACACAGGGGATTGCACCCTGGGGAGCGGAGCGAGTGAGTCGAGCGACTCGCTGCGCTCGCGAGGACTCGCCTCGGACTACGATAACACTGATATTTACGTTTCCTTGCATAGCAACGGCTACCAGGGAGATTGCGCCGGCTCCGGCTGCCCGAACGGGACCTGCACGTACTACGACACAAGCAGCGAGCATGCCGCCTGGGGGGCCATCAGCCAGACCCTCGCCACCGAGATTAACAGTGAAATTGTGGACTCGATTCGCAACAAGTATGGGGACACGAGCTGGCGGGATCGGGGGGCGTTGGACGCCGATGGGAATCAGGCCGAGACGCGCATCCCCAACCGCGCCGCGGTTCTGATCGAGCTGGCCTTTCACGATAGCTGTGACCGCGACGGGTTGTATCTGCAAGACAACTTCTTCCGTTCGACCACGATGTGGGCCACCTACAAAGGTATTTGCGATTATTTCGGCGTGACGCCGACGTGGGACTATTATTCGGATGAGTTCGTCAGCCACGATATTCCCGCCAGCATGATGGCCGGCTCGACGGCCACCGTGCACATCACCTTCCGCAACCGCGGGGTGTTGTGGAATGACGCGCGCAGTTTCAAGCTCGGCGCGGTGGGCGAGTCGGATCCCTTCACCAGCACCACGCGTTACGCGGTGGGCGGCGAAGTCGAGCCGGGCGCGACGAAGATGTTCACCCTGACTTTCACCGCCCCGGAAATGCCCGGCACCTACACCACCGACTGGCGGATGTTGCGGGAAGGCGTGACGTGGTTCGGGGCGCCCCTGACAGCCAGCGTCCTGGTCACTAATGCGAGCGGAGTGCCGAACATCACTACCCAGCCGGCGAGCCAAACAGTGGCTCCGGGCGGCACAGTCCATTTCACCGTGGCGGCCACGGGCAGCCAACCGTTCAGCTACCAGTGGCGCAAGAATGGAGCTGACCTTGCCAACGGTGGCAACATTTCGGGGGTCACCACGACCACCCTCGCGATCAGCAGCGTCCAGCAGACCAACGCCGGCACTTACACGGTGCTGGTCAGCAACACCAACGGCTCCGTCCTCAGCGCCGAGGCGGTGCTGACGGTCGGCATCCCCGGGATCGCCATCGGCGCTTACACGGCGGATTGGCAAGGCAATCCGACCCAGAACTTCCCCGGCTACAATACCACGTGCGGCTATGAAGTCTGGTACATTGTCGACCGCCTCAGTACCAACTGCAACCCCCGCGGCGGTTTGGCGACCTGGAACCCGGGCTTTACGTGGAGCGGTCGGGGCTGGGTCCACATGGACTTCCAGGTGCCATGCAGCAAAGCCACGAGCCAGATTATCGTTCGTTACCGCAATGTGGCCGGGGCCGACAGCGGCCAATCCAGCACCATCAACGAGTGTCTCTACGGCGACTGGATGACGCCTTTGGACCAGGT
>CAZHEW010000435.1:0-3271 GCA_964531815.1 uncultured Verrucomicrobiota bacterium | reverse complement strand
AGCCTTTAGCCTTTAGCCTTCCCGCATGATCCTGGGCGTCGGCATTGACATCATCGAGGTGGCGCGGATTCAGGCCTCGCATGAGAAGTTCGGCGAGCGTTTCCTGAACCGCATTCTGCATCCGAACGAGATCGGCTACTGCCTGTCGCACAAGACGCCCGCGCCGTTCCTGGCGGCGCGCTTTGCCGCCAAGGAGGCCATCTCGAAGGCCTTCGGCACGGGCATCGGCGCCCAGCTTGGCTGGCGCGACATGGAGATTGGCCGGAAGGCAAGCGGCGAGCCCTTCGTGATTCTGCACGACGGGGGCCAGAAGCTGCTGGCGGCGCGCGGCGGGCAGCGGGTGCTGATCAGCCTCAGCCACACGCAGAATTACGCGGCGGCGGTGGCAATGCTGGAGTAGCGCGGGCCGCCCTGTTCCGGCTGCCGCCCGCCTGCTGTCCGGACTACGGGCTGTAACGAACGCGGTAGTACGCCTCGCCGGGCGCCGCGCCGAGGTCGGCGAAGTCATCGAATACCTGGAACACTCCGTTGGTGGGGGCGTTGGTATTCCACACGCGCCACGTGCCGCTGAACTGGACATTGGTCGCGCGCTGGACCTGATACGGGTAGCCCGCCACGCCTGCCAGCGAGACCGTGACGCCGGCGCCCATGGCCGCCTCGAGATCGGACACCAGCCCAAACACATTCGTGCTCACCGTGACGAAGACCGTTCCCGTGGCCAGGCCGCCGTGGGCGTCCTGAATAGTGTAGGTGAAGGTGTCGTCCGCGTTCGGGCCGTTCGGGTAGAGGATATGCGACGCATTGGTCTGGAGCGTCACACCGTTCATCGTGACGGCGGAAACGCTGCTGAGCTGGAAGGCATCCTGGTCCGGGTCAGAGTCGTTGGCCATCACGGCAGCGATGGGGATCTGGAGCGGAAGACCGGGCGCGCGCCAGGCCGTATCGTTCCCGGCAAGCGGCGGCGAATTGAAGGTGATCGTCATGGAGTCATTGACGGGGGCGCAGGGCGATTGGCCGCCGCTGGTCAGGGTCAAGGTGACGGAACGGGTTACCAGGCGCTCGTCCGCCGTGGGTAGATAGCTGCCGGTGCCGTTGTTGAAGTCCTCAAATGTGCCGTCGCCGCCGCTCCAGGTTGCCGTCGTGGCGCTGCCGCCCATCGAGCCGGACAAGCCGACTGAGATCGTGCTGGTGGGCGCGGTCTGGTCGGAACCGGCATCCACGATAGCCGATGGCTTGACGGTCAGAGCGGCATTTCCAGACAGTGAGGCCGCTGGACAGCCCGTCGAATCCGTCAGCGCGGTGACCCTGTAATTTGTTGTAACAGCCGGGCTCACGCTGCGTGTGGCCGGGCTCGCGGAGGCCGCCTGAATAAAGCCGTCCGACCACGTGACCGACCACGGCCCGGCGCCGGTCAGATCGGCAGAGACGGTGGCGGAGCTGCCGAGGCAAATGGTTGTGGAGCCGCTCACAGTCGCGGTGGGGCCCAGGGCGGCAAACGGGGATTCGGTGGAGAGGTGGACATTGTCGAACTGCCACTTGTTGCCGTTGTTGGCGTTGTCGGCGCGCAGCCGCACGACGTTGAACGAGGCGTCATTGGCCCCAAAGTTGAATGACGCCGAGGGAGCGCAGCACGCTTCGGTCTGGTTGAAGTTCGGATTGACCCAGAGCGTGAGAGTTCGGGCGGTGAAATCAATCCTGGCGCAGAGCAGGGCTGGCGCAAACGTCCCGATGGCGACCGAGCTGTTCGCGCCGGCGCCGTTGAGGCTGCCGGACGCGGTGGCGCCCCAGTAGGCGGTTTGCCACTGCTCGCCGATCAGGAATTTCTCAGTCGTTCCATGGTAGAGGCCGATGCCGCCATAGCTGTTGGCGGTGGCGAAACTGCCCCCGTCCGCTCCGCCTACAGCGACAAGGCCATAGACATACATGGTTCCGGAAGAAACCGTGGCAGCCAGGCTGCGCGTGGCCTCAAGAATGTTGACGCCCCCCATCGTGTTGTTGAGCGGATACTCAACGTAGGGAACGCTCGAAGGGATGGTGTTGACAGTGCCCAACGCGCTCTGAACAACGTTCGGCGAACTCGAATACCCCTGGTCAGACCAGCCGCCCGACCAGCCGGACCCGCCGGTTTCACCATAGAGGCTGTCCGAGTAACCCGTGAAATCGTCCGCGGCAATGTCGCCGTAAATGGCGAGTTCGATGGTGTCCTTCACATAATACGCTGCGCTCCCGTCTGCCCAGTATTGGACCTCCACGCTCCTGGTTCCATTGCCGGGTGTGAGCGGGCAGGCCGACGTTGCGGCGTAGGTCTGCCACGGGCCCCAGGCGCCGTTTTGCACCCGCACCCGCATTTTGGAGGCGCCGG
This sequence comes from uncultured Verrucomicrobiota bacterium, assembly GCA_964531815.1. GTDB lineage: Bacteria > Verrucomicrobiota > Verrucomicrobiia > Limisphaerales > UBA8199 > UBA8199. The sequence goes on along the minus strand of CAZHEW010000435.1, from coordinate 909 downwards.
CCGCCTTGTGGTACAGGGTGACGTCGGCGTCGCTGGTCGTGGCGTCGCCCAGATTGATGAGGGTCAGATCGTTGGTGGCGGCGCGGTTGACGAGAATGTTGGAGTCGGCCCCCGCAAGGAAGCGGGAGCGGAAGTTGCCATACAGGTTCAAGCCCGCTGCGCTCTGGGCGGCGGTGGTGACTTCGATGACATGGATGCCGTCGGCCACGTTGGTGGTGAAGCTCAGCTCGCGCGCGGCGGCGTTCCAATTCAAGTCCGCCGGGGCCACTGGCTGGCCGTCATAGTAAAACGCCCCCTTGACCGAGGCCTCGTTCATAGCCTCGCTGAATTGCACCTTCAGGACGGCGCTGGTGCCGACGAACCGCGCGTCGTGCGCCGGCACGGCGTTGGTGACGGCCGGGCTGAGCGCTTTGAGGTTGTCCTGGCGCACGAACACCTTGATGCCGTAGCCGGGGACATCGAGCGAAGCCAGTTTCCCGCCCGTTGTCAGGGTGTAGGTCTCCGCCGGATCGAGCGCATTGACGATCACATCGCCCGCATTCCAGCCGGTGTAGAGGTCGCCCTGGCCGCCGCCGGCGGAGAGGGTCGCGCTCCAGGTGTTGAAAGCGATCATGGCCCAGTTGCCGGCATCACCCCAGGCCCGTGAATAGATGTAGATGCCGTTGTCGGCCCCGGTTTGCATCCACCGTTCATAAACCTCATGCGTAGCCTGGAGCGCGGGATACTTCTCGCGCACGTTCATGCACTTCTGGACCCAGAGGTAGTGGGGGTTGGCCATGTCGAAGTTGTCCTTCTGCGCCGGGTTAGGGCTGACCAGCGCGCCCGCGTTGTCCCAGGCCAGGCTGGTCATGAAATCCTCGCGCGACCAGCCGTCGAGCGCCGTGCCGTAGGAGCAGAAACCCTGCTCGT
>CAZHEW010000434.1:0-3276 GCA_964531815.1 uncultured Verrucomicrobiota bacterium | reverse complement strand
AGTGTGATCGCCCGCCCCGTGAGGCAGTTGACTGCGTTTGTTAAATACGGTATTCAGCTTTCTTATGCAAATCGAGAGCCTGAAGGTATTCTGCGATCTGGCTGAAACCAAGAGCTTCACCATTACCGCCCAGCTCAATGGCGTGACCCAGTCGGCGATCAGCCAGCAGATCAGCTCCCTGGAACGCATGTTCTTTCCGCGGAAGAATGCGCTCGGCAAGAAGAAATGGCTCATCGAACGCGGCAGGAGGAAATTCCGTCTGACCCGGGAAGGCCAAACGCTTTACCAACACGGCAAGCAGGTCATCGCCCTCTACAACGAGCTGCAGACCAAGCTGAAGGAAACCAGGGATCTCGTCTCGGGGACCATTCGCGTTGCCACCATCTACAGCATTGGCCTGCACGACCTGCCGCTGTATCTGAAGCAGTTCCTGCAGACCTATCCAACGGTCAATGTGCAAGTCGAGTACCGCCGCGCCAACCAGGTGTATGAAGACGTGTTGGGCAACGCGGTGGATGTGGGCCTGGTAGCGTATCCGGTCCGCGTCAGAAAACTGGTAATCTACCCGCTGCGCAAGGACGCGCTGGTGCTAATCTGCCACCCGCACCATCCGTTGGCCCGGCAAACGAGCATCCGGCTGGAGGCCCTCAGCAACCAGAAGTTTATCAGCTTCGAAGCAGATATCCCCACCCGCAAGGCCCTTGACAAGCTTCTCAAGGCGCATTCCATCCAGGTGCAGCACATAATGGAGTTCGACAACGTCGAGACGGTCAAACGCGCCGTGGAAATTGACGCGGGGATTGCCATCGTGCCCCAAGGCACAGTCACTCAGGAAGTCAGACAGGGCACGCTGGCCCAGGTGACCCTCCAGGACGGAGGCTTCTACCGTCCGCTGGCGGCGATCTATCGGAAGAATAAGATCCTGTCGCCGGCGGTGAAGGAGTTCCTGACGGTGTTGAAGGCAGAGCAGTAAGGCGGCCTCAAACCGCAACGGCCGCAGGTGGCCGGCTCACATTAACCAACCTCTGAAGACGGCGACAGGCCGGCGCTCGGTCTATCTGGCCTACTTCAGGTTTGCCGGATTGAGCGGCCTCAAATCCTTCGGCACAAACAGCCCGTTCTTGCGGATCAGTTCGCCGTCGAACCAGACTTCGCCGCCGCCCCAGTCAGGCCGTTGAATCAGCACCATGTCCCAGTGCACAGCCGAGTGGTTGCCGTTGTCGCATTCCTCATAGGCCTGGCCCGGAGTCAGGTGCAATGAACCGGCGATCTTCTCATCGAACAGGATGTCGCAAATCGGCTTCAGGATCAGGGGATTGAGGCCCAGCGAGAATTCGCCCGTGTAGCGGGCGCCCGGATCCGTGTCCAGAATCTCGTTCAGGCGCCGCGTGTTGTTCGCGGTGGCCCTGACGATCCGGCCCGCCTTGAATTCCAGGCACACATTCTCGAATTTCGTGCCCGAGTACAGCGTCGGTGTGTTGAACTGAATGCGCCCGTTGATGGAATCTTTGACGGGGCAGGAGAACACCTCGCCGTCGGGAATATTCCGGTCCCCCCTGCACATCTGGGCGCCCAGGCCTTTGATGCTGAAAGTGAGGTCTGTGCCCGGGCCTTTGATGTGAACGCGGTCGGTGCGCTTCATCCGGCGCTCCAGCGGCGCCATCGCGCGGGCCATCCGGCGATAATCCAGCGTGCAGACATCGAAATAGAGATCTTCGAACGCCTCGGTGCTCATGCCGGCCGCCTGGGCCATGCTGGGCGTGGGCCAGCGCAGCACGCACCAGCGAGTCTTGCTGACCCGGTAGTTCAGCACCGGGCGGATAGCCCGGCTGTAGAGCGCCATGCGCTCGCTCGCCACGTCCGCGTTCTCGCTCGCGTTGTCGCTGCCGCGGACGGCGATATACGCCTGCATCTTCTTCATCCGGAACAACTCGATGTCGCGCACCAGGCGGGCATGCTGGTGGTTGATGGCGCGCAGGATCTCACGGTTGACGCGGGTGTGGCGGACCTCGATGATGGGCGTGGCGCCCGCTGCCTGTGCCGCCCGCATCAGCTCGACGGAGAACTCGTCGGGCACATCAATCATGTCCAGCAGGACGCGATCTCCCTTCTTGAGCGCGGTCGAGTATTCGACGAGCAACTCTGCCAGCTTGCGGTAACGCGGGTCAGTCATATAAGCCGTTCAGAAGAAAGCACAGGCGGAATCAGGAGTCGAGCGGAGATTCCTCAGTGCCTGGCGGTGTCCCCCCGCTGCTTCTCGCGCAGGCGGAGCAAGCGCTCGCGCCGCTTGATTTCCCCCCGCAACAACTCCTCGGCCGACCATCCCTGTTCCTGCGCAAATTGCGCCAGCGCAAAAAGCTGTGCGGCCAATTCCCGCTTTGTGCGAACGAGACGGCCGTCACCGCGGGCCAGCAGCTTTGCCTTGTCCGCCTTGCGCACAAGTTTGGCGGCGTGCAACAGCGCCGGCAGAGATTTGGGAATGCCATCCAGGGCGGAGGGGCGGGCGTGCCGGGTCCCGTGCTTTTCGGCGCGCTTGATCTTCTCCCAGTTCACCCAAACCTGGTCCACATCCTTGACATGGAGATTGCCGAAAACGTGAGGATGGCGACGGACCAATTTGTCGGCAATGCGGCGGGCGACCCTCTCGAAGTCAAACGCGCCCCGCTCTTTGGCCAGTTGGCAGTGGAACACCACCTGCAAAAGCACATCGCCCAGTTCCTCCTCCAGTTCGTGGTCGTCGCCGGCCTCGATCGCGTCGAGCAGTTCATAAACCTCCTCAACGGCGTGCCAGCGCAGAGTCATGTGGTTTTGCTGACGGTCCCACGGGCAGCCTTTAGGCGACCGGAGCCGTTTGATGATGGTCAGCAAATCGCTGATTGCAGCCGATCGCTTCACGGGAACCGGGCGGCGGGGTGACGAAGTATTGGGGCGCTGAACAGCTTCATTTCATTGCTCTGTCACTTCAATGTTCTGTTACTCCATTTCCCTGTTTGTCCGTCACAGGATGACCAGATTGTCCCGGTGGACCACTTCGACGCGCTGGAGCTTTCGGGCCTTGATTTCAGCGGCGCCAAACCCGGCGATGCCGCGGGCAAACTCCGTGCCATCCTGGTCGCAAATGCGCACCACGTCACCGGCCGCAAAGTCACCGTCGCAGCGCGCGACCCCGGGCGGCAGGAGACTTTTGCCTCCCTCGCGCACTGCCTTCCGCGCCCCGGCGTCCACAAACAGCGCGCCCTTGGGATGGTGAAAGAAGGCGATCCATCGCTTGCGGCC
>CAZHEW010000433.1:0-3302 GCA_964531815.1 uncultured Verrucomicrobiota bacterium | reverse complement strand
GAAGTCCCTCAAAGAGCGGAGCGTGTCGAACGAGGAGTTGGGCATGTTCTGGCGCGACACCGAGCTGAGCTGGTGGTGGTACCGGGCCCCCATCGAGACCCAGGCGCTGATGATCGAGGCGTTTGATGAAGTCATGGGCGACCAGGGGGCAGTTGAGGAATGCCGTGTGTGGCTGCTCAAACAGAAGCAAACCCAGGACTGGAAAACGACCAAGGCCACCGCCGACGCCGTCTATGCCCTGCTCCTCCGCGGCAAGGACATCCTCTCCAGCGACGCCCTCGTCCAGGTGAAACTCGGCGGCGTGGACGTAACCCCCGTAGCAACCGACGTAAGGAGGCTCAAATCCAACAACCCTCCAGCCTCCAGCCTCCAGCCTCCAGCCTCCATTGAGCCCGGCACGGGCTTCTACGAATACCGCTTCGCGCCTGCCGACATTAAACCCAAGCTGGGCGAGATCACCGTTAAGAAGCTCGACCAGGGCGTCGCGTGGGGCAGTGTGAACTGGCAGTACCTGGAGGACCTGGGCAAGGTGACCCCTTACGCCGGCACGCCTCTCAAGCTCAACAAGTCGCTCTACACCAAAGTCAACACCGCCAAAGGCCCCGTCCTGGAACCGGTCAAGGGCCCGGTCAAGGTCGGCGACGAACTCGTCGTGCGGATCGTACTGCGCGTGGACCGCGACATGGAATACGTGCACCTCAAAGACCAGCGCGGCAGCGGTACCGAGCCGGTGAACGTGCTCTCGCGCTACAAGTATCAGGACGGCCTGGCTTACTACGAAAGCACCCGCGATGTGGCGAGCCATTTCTTCATTGATTACCTCCCCAAGGGCACCTACGTGTTCGAGTATTCGACCCGCGTCCAGCTTCGCGGCCAATACCAGACTGGCGTCGCCCAGATCCAGTGCATGTATGGGCCCGAGTTCAACAGCCACAGCCAAAGCATTCCAGTGAGCGCGAGGTAGGCCGGCACGGAAGGGCGTTCGCATTTCCGAATGAAGCTTGCCCCGCGAAGGCCAGGCATGCAGAGTTTGCGGACATGAAGTCGGCAATCACGTCCTGCCTGCTGTTGGCGCTGGCCCTGGCGGGGGCATTGGCGGTGCCGAACGGCGTGCGTCCGGCGGGGCTGGGAAAAGTCCCCGGCCAGGCATACGTGCGCCTCCCGGATTGGGCCAAGTCACACGGGCTCAAAGGCCGCTGGCTCAGATCGGCTGAGACGCTCGAACTGAGCAACTCCTCGTCGAAAGTTCTCCTGACCGTGGATTCCCGCCAGGCGCAGGTCAACGGGGTCCAGGTCTGGCTCTTCTTCCCGGTCGTGGCGCAGAACGGCGCGGTCTGGCTGGCACAGCTTGATGCGGACTTGACGCTCCGGCCACTGCTCTCACCTCCGCGCGGCCAGCCGGGCGCAAGGGTGAAGACCGTTTGCCTCGACCCCGGTCACGGCGGCAAAGACCCCGGCAACCAGGTCGGCGCGAACCAGGAAAAGCGCTACACCCTGTTGCTGGCGCAAGAGGTGCGGGAGCAACTCGCGCGCACCGGGCTGAAGGTCGTGCTGACACGCAGCGGCGACACTCTCCTGGAGCTGCCGGACCGTCCGGCGCTGGCGAAGCGCAAGAAGGCCGACCTGTTCCTGAGCCTGCACTTCAATGCCGCCCGCAGCAACCGCGGCGTGGTGCAGGGCGCCGAGGTGTTCTGTCTGACGCCCGCGGGCGTGGCCTCGACCAATGCGGACGGCAAGGGCGCGGACGCGGGTTCGTTTCCCGGCAACCGGCACAACAGCCTGAACCTCTTCCTGGCCTACCAGGTGCAAAGGGCCCTGACCCGCAACCTCCCCGTCGAGGACCGCGGCGTGCGGCGCGCCCGCTTCGCCGTGCTGCGCGACTCCGCGATGCCGGCGGTCCTGATCGAGGCGGGCTTCATGTCGCACCCGGCGGAAGGGCGCCGGATCTTCACCGCCGCTTACCGGCAACGGATTGCGCGGGCCATCGTCGAGGGCGTGCTGGCCTATAAAAAGGTGGCGGACCGCCCGGCCTGAGACCATGAGCATCGTTACCAGGCGCGGCGACCGGGGCAAGACGACCCTGATGTACAACCGCCCAGTGTCCAAATGCCACGTGCGCGTGGAAGCCTGCGGCACGGTGGACGAGTTGAATGCCGCCATCGGTCTGGCCCGTGCGGCGGCCGGCACTGGCCCGCTGCGGGACAAGCTGGTGGTGATTCAGAGGGACCTGGTGGTGCTGATGGGCGAATTGGCCACCTCAGCGGAAGACTTGCCGCGATATGTGCAGGACGGACATTCGCCGGCGACCTCCGCCATGACGGCTGCGCTGGAGCAATGGATTGGAGAAATCGAGACCGGAACGGCTGTCGGCAAAGGCTGGGCATTGCCCGGCGCAACCACCATTTCGGCAGCGCTGGACTTCGCGCGCACCGTCTGTCGGAGGGCGGAGCGCCGGGCCTGCGCGGTGCAGGCGGCCGGGCAGGCCCACAATCCGGAGATAACGGTCTATCTCAATCGGCTGTCCGACCTGCTCTGGCTGCTGGCGCGGCGCGCAGAAGCCGAAGCGGGACACTAAGTGATAGAAACTTGCCTTTCGCGCCGCACCGACTCACCGCTGCGCGGGTGAGGCGATGGCGGCAGGCTGCACGGGCAAGCTCCGAACAGCGACAATCGAAACCCTCTTTAAGCGCGCCAGAAGCGGAGGACTTGCCGCTGGCGGGGGCCGGCAACTCCAGCTTATCAGAGTCGTCAGACTAAAATCACCCGCCTGCGGACTACTCAGCGCTATCCACCACGAACCCTTTGGCATCGTCGGCGCGCGCGAGGACAACCCGCCCAATACAGGCCTTCCGGGCATCGTTTGCCCCCCGAGCGATCAAAAAGCCGCCGTTCGGCAAACTGGCGAGCCCCAAGGCGCAGTCGAACTCATACTGTCCAATGAGGCGGAATGAGTCGTCCGTCTTGAGCAGAATCCGGGGATTCCCGTAACAGCCAAACCACCAGTAGCCATTGCTGAATTCCGCCGTCTGGATGCCCATGAGCGTGTAGCCGCTCTGGATGACGTGCGTCCGAATGAACCGGAAGTCCGGGTCATACTCGTGAACGTAGTTCTCGTTGGTGCCGGGTGGCAGGCCGCCCACCACCATGAAGTGACCGGCGTGCCAGCCAATGCCGCCCGCGCCATGCACCGCCTCGGGCACCGGGTGTCGGGCCAGTTCTCTGAGCTCGTCGGCGGCATACACATAAACCCACGAATCCGCTTTTCCCGGCGGCTCGTTGAACTTGCCGAGGTTGACCGCCAC
>CAZHEW010000432.1:0-3307 GCA_964531815.1 uncultured Verrucomicrobiota bacterium | reverse complement strand
CTTTGTGCACCCGTTGTACACGGCGTTCGGGTGGCGCTGGCGCGGCTGGGCGCGCCGGCAATGGCGGGAGGGGGCGCCTGACAAGGGCCGACACCTTTTTCCCATCACTGCCCGGGAAGCGGCAACCGCCTGCACTGTTCGGGGGGCGCGCCCCGCGGCGCACGGTGAGAGGTTTCATTCGCCGACTCGCTGCGGGTGCGCTCCGGTGCCAGCATTTCGGCGGTGAGCGCCGGGGCGGACGCGATGGCGTGGGTATCGTCGCCCAGCAGCCGATGTGGAGACCACAGCGGTCAGGAGCGCATTTAGGGGGCCAATTACGGGTTGAAAATGCGGGGCGGACCAGCTAGACACAGGGGGCTCTATTCAATCGTGCAAATATGACCACAGACAAACACCAACCGTTGAACTTCATCTTGGGCCGCCGCAGCATCCGCGTCTATTCACCCGGCGGGGTGGACGAGACCTTAGTGACGAAGCTACTGGAGGCCGCGATGGCCGCGCCCTCGGCTATGACCAAGGACCCCTGGCGCTTCGTGGTTGTTCGCGACAAGCAGACGCTGGCGAAGCTGGCGACGCTCCACCCCGGGGCGGCCATGCTCTCCTCGGCGGCGATGGCCATCGTGGCCTGCGGCGACCTGGACGCGGCCTTTGAGCGGCAGCTTAGCTACCTGCTGCAGGACTGTTCGGCGGCCATCGAGAATCTGCTGCTGGCGGCGCACGCGCAGGGCCTGGGCGCCTGCTGGGTAGGTATCCATCCCGGCGAACCCCTGATCAAGCGCGTTAAGGAGCTGCTCTCGCTGCCCGCGTCGTTCGTTCCCGTCGCGGTCATCTCGCTCGGCCAGCCCGGCGAACAGCCGCCCCCGCGCACCCGCTTCAACGCCGACTACGTCCGCAACGAGAAGTGGTAGCTACTCCGTTGTTCCGCGCGGGGTGCGGCAACGCCGTTGGGAAGGATTCGCCCGGTTAATCACGGGCTGCTCCAGTAAAGGTTGGTCCCATCGGATCGAAGCGTCCAGGTTGCGCCGGGCAGCGGCACATTGGTCGTCGGCAAGGCTGAGACCGTAGCGGCCAGCCGGTTGGGTGAGACCGTGAGCAAGCTGGCATAGTAATTGGTGAGGCTGACGGAGAAATCGTTGGTGGTGTAGCACAAGGTTTGGTTGTCCCACACGCTATACACCTTGGCATAGCAGTCGGGGCCGGGAGTCAGTCCCAAGGATGAAAAAGTGATGGTGTTAGTCTGCGGGCTGGCGGTTTTATTGAGCACGCAGACGGCCTTGGCCCCGGAAACCAGCGGGCGCATCCACACCTCGCAGGCCGCATTGCTGGCGACTTGCCTTCCCGGCGCGCAAAGGGGGTCTTGATGCACGGCCAGGAATGCCCGGTTCGTAAGCAGAGGGAGCAGCTCGGGCTTGACCTTATCCAGCATAATAGCCGAAGGGGCGATGCTCCATAAGCTCAGCGCTGTCTGACAGATCCGGGGGCCGTCTCCGCCCGTTGCCCGCGACAGGGTAAGGAAGTCAAAATCCTTCCATTTGCCCGGCTGGCCGTCGAACGCGGAGAGGTATTGCATTCCGCGCCGGAAGTTCGCCATGAGCCCGTTAAAGGCCGCGGTGGGATTGCTCCCTATGTAAAGGTCGCCATAGGCCAGCCTGGCGGCGTCCATTACCATCGGGAACCGCGCGTCGGGCGCGGGGTTGGTCGCCCATGAGCCGTTCATGAGACAGGGGGTCCAGCCTATGGCATCGCCGGCCGCCCGCAACGCCGCGAATTCGTTGAATCGTCCAACGATCGTGTGAGTCCCTTCGTCAATCTTCATATAGCCCACTCCCCATGACTTCAACGCCGCCGCATCCTCAGCATAATGGCCGGCCATCCGCATCCCTTCATTGCCTTTCGTCATCTCGTGATACAGGCCGAGCGTCAAGCCGCGCTCGCGCAGGTAGCGCAGTGTGCCGTCCCAGTCCGGGAATCGGCTCGTGTTACAGGTGAGCAAGCCGTTTGTGCCGCGGCCTGAGTTGTTGGTGCCGCCCTGCCAGCCGCCGTCCAGTTGCAACAGCCGCCAGCCAAGCTCGACCAGGTGGTTCGTGTACAAACTGTCGGCAAGGCCTCGCACGATGGCGTCATTAATACTGCCGGAGAAGCCCGGCCAGGTGCAAATCCCCAACGGTGGCGCGAGAAATGTCTGCCGAAATACTGCTCCCTCGGAAACGCGCAGGGTGTCATTGAGCTTCGCCTGCACCCAGGGAGGCATATTCGACAGGCCGCTGGCGTCACCGACATAGCTGCCCCCAACCAGGTGCAAAGGCCCGGACACTTGCCAGCCCGCTATATGGTAGGTCGGTTCGACGACGGTATTGCTTGCCCAGTTTAATACTCCGTCTGCCACGCCATTGTTGGTTAACTGTGCGCTTGCGGGGTAGGCCGGCAGATAGTAGTTCGCATCTCCAGACGATACGAACCACGCGTTAGACAGCACCGCCACGCCTGACGCATTGGTGATTGTAAGCGGGTGGTTGATCCAAGTATCCACATCCAAATAGGCGGGAGCAAAAGCCCCGTAGTGGTTTTCGTTTGTCCACACCACAGTGTTGGTGCAAATCGTAAACACGCTTCCCTCAGCCAGCGTATAGAGCCCGTTACCCTCCGTAATGGAGGAACCGCTCACCCACAGATTGCCACTGTTGGCGTAGACCCCCGCGATGAGATTGCTGATGGCATGCAGCGAGTTGGTCCCCGCCACCAGGCTCGAGCCCGTGCCCTGCAAACTGCCCAGCACATTCGTATCGAGCTTGGCCCAATTCGTCAGGTTCGGATCGCCAAACTGCGGGGTGAAACTCAGCCCGGCTGTTCCCTGGGTTGCCAGCATCCATGTATGCGCATCCAGTTCATTGGTGGTGATGCCGCCCAATCGCGCCAGCGGCACGGTGCCAACAGCCAAGGCCGAAGCGTTGAGGTTAGTGATGCCCGCGCCATCGAGCGTGACCGCCGCTCCCGGGGCAAGGTTGGCGGCAAACGTCGCGTAGGGCGTCGCCGTAATCGCCTGCCGCGGGCTTAGCGGGGTGTAGGGGCCGATGCTCCCGGTCGTGCGCACCCCAATCTCCAGCCACCGCGGCGAGCCGTCGAAGACGCTTTCGCCAAAATCCAGCGTGACAGAGAAGAGCCCGTTGCTCACCGGCACCGCCGCGTTAGTGAGTGGGCCGGCGATGGAATTGCCGTTCGCGAGGGCGTCTGCGAGCGTAAACTGCAGATCATAGCTGCCGTTGGCCGGCTCGCCATTGTCCAGCAACCGTCCCTGGTAGGTAAAAGC
>CAZHEW010000431.1:0-3316 GCA_964531815.1 uncultured Verrucomicrobiota bacterium | reverse complement strand
TTGTAAACCTCCGCCGGGTGGATGCCCAGGCGGATGAGGTTCCGCCGCCGTCCGCCATTGGTGAGCTGATCGTTGGCCGAGCTGCGCTCGCGCCGCCCGTAGAAAACGGTTGCAGGGTTGTGCTTTGTGAGGCAAAGTATGGGCATGGAATCGAATTCGGCCGCCGAGCATCTCCAGGTCATTCGCACCTTGATGGAACGATCCGCGCTTTATCGGCGGGCGCTGGCACCGGTGATGAGCTTTGCCGGGCTGGCCGGGCTGGCTGCGGCGGGCGTCGGTTGCGGGGCGCACATCGCTTCCGGGCGGGCGTTTGTTCTCTATTGGCTCGCGGTTGCCGCGGCGACCCTTGCCGGGGTCACTTTGCTGGTGCGCCGCCAGGCGCTGAAAGACCGCGAGACGTTTTGGTCCCTGCCCACCCGGCGCGTGGCCCGGGCCGCCGCGCTGCCTTTGGCGGCCGGCCTTGTCTTCAGCCTGGTGCTGCTCCTGCTGGACGTCGGCCAGATGCGCTGGCTGTTCATCTTCCCGAACCTGTTTCTCTATGCCTGCGCGCTGCACGCGGCGGGGTTTTTCATGTCGCGCGGCATCCGGCTCTTCTCGTGGGGGTTAATCGTGCTGGGTGGTGCGTGTTTGCTGGCCGTGCCGAGGTTTCAGACCGAGCCGAACCCGGTGGTGGATCACGTGCTGATGGGCGGCTTCTTCGGCCTGCTGCACCTGGCTTACGGCGTTTATCTGTATTTCACCGAACCGCGCGGGGATGCGACGTGAACCCGGCCCCGTTCCTCCAGCTCGACCGGGTGATCCACGAGAAGGGCCGGCTGGCCATCGTCTCGATGCTCGCCGCCTCGCCGGAGCTGTCGTTTACCGAAATGCGCGACTCGCTCGGCATGACCGACGGCAACCTGACCACCCATATCCGCACCTTGCAGGAGGCCGGCTACCTGTCCGTTACGAAGTCCTTCCAGAACCACCGTCCGCTGACCACCTGCGCCCTGACCGCCGCCGGCAAGCGGGCCTTCGCCCGCTATATCACGCTGCTGGAGCAGATCATCCAGCAGAACAAGCCGGAGTAGCAGCCGAGTTTGAACGAAATGCGGCCCCCGTGGTCGTATACTTTGTGATACAAAGTGATTGGCCTATGAGAATCATCCGAGCTGAACATCTGGGCATGTGCTTTGGCGTGCGCGAGGCCATTGCCCTGGCGTTGCAACAGTCCGCCGCCGCGCCGCTCACGATTCTAGGCGACCTTGTCCACAACGAATCGGTGCTGGCCGGACTGCGCGCTCGGGGCGTCCAGATCGCGCACCAGGTCCAGGAGGTGGGCACCCAAAACGTGATGGTCACCGCCCACGGAGCATCGGAAGAGGCGATCTGGGGTGCGCGCGATCGCGGGCTCAATGTGGTGGAGGCCACTTGCCCGCTGGTGCGCGCCGCCCACCGCGCGGTCGCCCGGCTGGTGCGGGAGGGTTATCACGCCGTGATTGTGGGGCAGCGCGAGCATGTGGAAGTGCGGGGTTTGACTGAAGATCTCGAAGAGTATGACGTGGTGCTTTCCGCGCGCGACGTTGGCGAGCTTCGCCCGCGGGCGCGGTTTGGTGTTGCGGCGCAGACCACGCAGCCGATCGAGAGGGTGCGCGGGCTTGTGGGCCTGATTCGCCGCCGCTTTCCCCATTCCGAAGTGTGGTTCATTGACACCGTGTGCCGGCCTACGAAACAGCGGCAGCACGCCGCGACCGAGCTGGCGCAGCAAGCCGACGTCGTGATCGTCATCGGGGGGGCGCAGAGCAATAACACGCTGGAGTTGGTGCGGACCTGCAGCCGTTACTGCCGCCGCGTGCGTCATGTGCGGACCGCCGCTGACCTGCGCGAAGAATGGTTTGCCGCGGCGCGGACGGCGGGCTTCACGGCGGGCACGTCCACGCCGGATTCCGCGATCGCGGAAGTCGAGCAGTGGCTCAACGCACTGGCCTTGAGAAGCCAGCATGAATCAATGGCGCGCGCGGCCGCCGAGTTGCAGCACCGGCAGGCTGCTTGAACCCGAGGCGCCAACCAGAGCAAAGCACCCAAGCAGAGAAGACTATGAACCCATGGAGAATTCGCGGGGGCTCCTCCCGGTTGCCTGCAAAGGTGGCGAGGGAGCTCGGACATTCTGGTACGCTTCGGGGTCAACGGGCAGCGGGGCGGGCAGGAATGTCCGCGCTCCTGCAGGAAGGCCGGAGGAGCCCAATCCGCAGCCTCCCGGAAGCGAGTGGCTTCCTGAGGCGCAGCGCGTGGCTATGTCTGGTCGGCAGTGTGCTAACCGGTTGTGTAAGTCCGCCGGGGCACCCGCAGGGTGGCAACCGCGACCATTTGCTCGGCTGGTTCAAACTGCCGGGGCGCAACGAACACAAGGAAGTCATCTCCGGCCACGACACGCTGATCCCTGTGTTCAAGCGGTCTGGGGCCTACTACTCGGTGTGCCGCGGCGCTGAAGTTCTGCTCCAGGCATGTCCCGAGGGTCTCGAATGGGCGGTTACTCCCTCGAGCATGACGGGCACCAAGATCGGGTGGGATGCGGTGTCGAAGACGGCCTACCTGGCGGTCCTGGACTCCCAGGCGAGCAACTTTACGGATGGCCGCTATGGCGTCGGGGACAAGCAGCCGCTGACGCGGGTAAACAAACCTTCGGGTCTGCTGGATGCCAAGGCTCGATCCCCGCGGACCCGGGACGACTTCCTTGGCTGGTTTCAGCCCGCTTGGTTTCCCTGGGTGAAGATCGAGGTTCGCAAAGACGGCAGCCGATATGTCAGCCAGGAGTGGGAGTTTCACGGTCCCGAACCAGGTTCGTGGCAGACGAGCGCAGAGACGCGCCCCCTTACCCAGCTCCCGGATCAACTGGGCTTCACCGGCTTCGAGCGGGGCGGCGGTCCGCGTCTGGTGTACAATGGAGCGTTGAAGCGTTTCGAGCTCGTGATGACCGACCCGAAGCGAAGCACGCCGGAAATCCGAATGCCGCTGGCGCGAGTCCCGGCGCTCGCTTCGTCCGGAAGGCAGGTTCTGCCGCCCACCGCGGCGCGGATCGGCATCCCGTCCTGGCACTGAATCAAACGAACACACAACACACGAGAGGTAAGCACATGAACGAAACCAAACCCCCTGTAATTGCCGAGGCGTCGTCCTTCCTGAAACGCTGGTCCACGACTTTCAAGATGATCGGCGTGGCCGTGCTCATCCTGCTGCTGCTGATCCCGCTCGGCATGGTGCGCTCCGTGTTGCGCGAGCGGCTGGGGCGGCGGAACGAGGCGGTGACGGACATCACTTCAAGCTGGGGCCGCGACCA
>CAZHEW010000430.1:0-3320 GCA_964531815.1 uncultured Verrucomicrobiota bacterium | reverse complement strand
GGCGAGGCGTCCCTGCCAACGGATTGTCGAGTTTGATGCGCCTTGCCTTCGGCCCGCCCGCAGCGAAGCTTGTTTTCGCGGCGGAGTGCGATTACAGTTGTGGTGTGAAGCCCCGCTTCCTTCCGCAGTGCACGTCGTTGATCCGAATAAGTTGCCGACTCCTTATCGCCGGTTTGCTCTGCTCGCAAGTGGCCGGCAGCCAAACGAAGACCATCCGGCTGCGCAACGAGATCATTACCACCACCTCCCCGGCGAAGGCTTCAACGATGGCGCACGTCGAGGACCTGGCGGCCCAGAAGCCTGCCAGCGGACTTTTCCTGGTCCAGTTTAACGGCGCCGTGGAGCGCGGCTGGCAGGCCCAGTTGAACTCGCTCGGGGTAGACCTGCTCAATTACGTGCCGGACGATGCGTTCATCGCGAGATTCAAAGACGCCGCTCCAGGCAAGGTTCGAGCGTTGGACTTCGTATGCTACGTGGGTTCTTATCGTCCGGAACACAAGGTCCACCCACGCCTGGCCGCCACCGCGCGCGCCACCCCGGATGCCAATCGCGTGATCGCTGTCAGTCTGCTGCTCTCGCCCCGGGCGACTCTCGCAGAGGTTGAGCAGGCGCGCGCGTTCTTCACATCCGTGGCCAGCGAAAGCCGCTTGCGCCAGGGCACCTACCTGCGCGGGGAACTGCCCCCCGCCAGCCTGGATGCGCTCGCGCAAGCCGACGCCGTGCTGTGGCTCGAGCCTGCGCCGCGGCGCAAGCTGGTGGACGAGGCCGCAGCCAAGCTGGTCGGGGGCGACGACGGACAGGTGGCCACCCCCACCGTCACCCAGCAGCTCGGTTTTGACGGCTCGGGCGTCACAGTCTGCGTGGCGGACACCGGCCTGGATAGCGGCGATACGAACTACATGCACCCTGACCTCAGCGGGCGGGTGACGGGTTTCAAGTGGTATGGCGCCAACATCCTTGGCGGCTCCGACGGCCACGGCCACGGCACTCATTGCGCGGGCATTGTCGCCGGCAACGCGGCGACAGGGGAGACCGACCCCGATTTCGGGGGCCTTTACGGGCTCGGCGTCGCCTCGCAGGCCAACCTGTTCATCCAGCGACTCTTCGACGACGGGGGGAGCCAGGCAGAGCCGTTTCCCAGCAACGAGACCCTCGCGCAAGACGCCGTTCACAGCGGGGCCGTCATCGGCTCGCATAGCTGGGGAAATGATGTTCAGGGCGAGTATGACTCCGACGCTGCGCAATTCGACGAGTTGGTGCGCGACGTGGACCGCTCGCAGCCCGACGCTCAGCCTTATACTATGGTGTTTGCTGCCGGCAACGCCGGGCCGGGGTCGCTAACGATGGATAGTCCCGCCTCCGCAAAGAACGTGATCGCCGTGGGCGCCTGCCAGAACGCGCCGGGTATCCTGGCGTTGACCTACGGGCTTTATGCCGATGGACCGGATGCCATGGCTGATTTCTCAAGCCGCGGACCTTGCGAAGACGGCCGAATAAAGCCGGACGTGGTAGCACCCGGCACGTGGATTGCCTCCGCTGCCTCCGCCGCGGCGGTGGACCCGGCATCCGTCTCCTGGACGGTGATTGACGACTACTACGTGTACATGGGGGGCACCAGCATGGCGGCGCCGCATGCCGCCGGCGCGGCGGCCATTTTCGTTCAATACTACAAGAGCCAGCACACCAACGCGATGCCCTCGCCCGCACTGGTCAAGGCGGCGCTGATCAACTCTGCCGATGAGCTGGACCAGTTGAACGGCGGGCCCGGCCCGATTCCCAATAACGAGGAAGGCTGGGGCCGGATCAACCTGACCCGTATCGTCGTCACCAACCGCCTGGCCGCTCCGCGCTGCTACGAGTATGTGGACCAGACGGTCCTCCTGACCAACGGCGGGCTCTATGCGCGTCACGTCCTGGCCCAAAGCTCGGGCCAGCCTCTCAAAATTACCCTGGCCTACACAGACGTTTCCGGCTTCGCCGGCGCGATTCCCGCGCTGGTGAATGATTTGGACCTGGAGGTCGTCGCTCCGGACAGGACGCTCTACCGCGGCAACCAGTTTGCGGGCAATGATTCGGCGCCCAATGCGCCATCCCCCGACACGCTCAACAACGTGGAAGCGGTTCACCTGGCGCACCCGGTGCCCGGCGACTATCTGGTGCGCGTCCGCGGCCGGCACATTGTGCAGGATGCGCTGCCGACCGAAACGGCAGCCATTGACCAGGACTTCGCGCTGGTCATTTCCGGCAACCTGGCGCGTCCGGGAGCGGGGTCTGTCCTCCTGGATCGCTCGGCCTATGCTGCGCCGAGCGACATTCGGATTGCGGTCTTCGACCCGGACCGGGCCGCCAGCAATGCCGTAAGCGTGCTGCTCAGCAGCACGACCGAGCCCGCCGGGGAGACCTTTGCTCTCAGCGCCTCCGGAAGCTACGGCGCGTTCACGGGAACGGTGGCGACGGTCGTAGGCACCGCGGTCATGAATGGCAAGCTCGAGGTCCACGACGGCGACACCATCGAAGCGGCCTATACGGACAGTGCCCTGACAAAGCGCGTTGCGACGGCGGTGGCTGACCTCGCCGCCCCCGTGCTCAGCGGCGTGACGGTGACGACCAATCTGGGGGTCCTGACCATCACCTGGCAAACCTCTGAGCCGGCCAGTTCCATTGTCCGATTCAGCACCAGCACCAATCCGCCGTTCACCCTGGCTGTCACCAATTCCGACCTCGCCACTGCCCATTTGGCTCGCCTGACGGATCTGGTTCCAGGCACGAGTTACTTCGTCTATCTCGTCTCGGCGGATGCCGCAGGCAATTCCGGCACCAACGACAACGGTGGCGCTTACTACAGTTTTGTCGCCCCAGCCGCACCAACAGTCCTCATGGTGGATGACTGGGACACCACCGGCGGCGACGGCGAGGAAGGGGGCGCCACTGACATTTCCGATAGTGTCTATACCAACGCCCTCAGCGCCGCGGGTTTCAGCTACGCCTTTTGGAAGGTGACCGACCGCGGCTCGCCGCAACTCTCTGATCTCCAACCCTTCCCAGTCGTAATCTGGCGCACCACCGACGACGTCATCTACTACGATGGCGCCCACAACACCCTCACCCCGCAACAACAGTTGATGGTCCAGTCCTACCTGAACGGCGGCGGTTCCTTCCTCATGGCCTCCATGGAGATTCTCAGCCGATTGGGGAACGTGCCCTTCCGCAAGAATGCGCTTCAGGTGGGCGGGTTCAAACAGAACCCTGACCCGCTCTCGTCCTGCGCGGATTGCGACGAAGACTGCGGGGTGACGGCCATACTGGGGGTGCCGGGAAAT
>CAZHEW010000429.1:0-3324 GCA_964531815.1 uncultured Verrucomicrobiota bacterium | reverse complement strand
CAACAAAAAAGCCGGAACTTAATTCCGGCCTTCTTGCCACATTACTACATCGAGAACAGGTCTAAATCTTGTCTTGATGCGGCGCCGCAGATTTACGCCTGTCAGTTACACACGGTCTGACTACTGCGCTTTTGCATCACTGACGCTATCAACATACCAGAACGCTGTATTCCGTCATGTCACCAATTGTGGGGACACGGGGGCGGGGGGCCGCCAACCGGCCCGTCCTGCCTGTTCCGGCGCTGCGCTGTCCGGCAAAAGGGCTTGCGTCGGGCTGCGAGGAGTGTTGAAGTGATGCGATGGGCAACTGCAATCGCACAGTCTGAGAATCCATATTCATGCACAGGCCACGACTAAGCTTCTGGCAGCTCTGGAACATGAGTTTCGGCTTTTTCGGCATCCAATTCGGTTGGGGGCTGCAGATGGCGAACATGAGCGCCATTTATCAGTATTTGGGGGCGAAAGAATCGGAGCTGGCCGTGCTATGGCTTGCGGCGCCGTTAACGGGACTGCTGGTGCAGCCCATCGTCGGCTACGCCAGCGACCGCACCTGGGGCGCGCTGGGGCGGCGGCGGCCTTACTTCCTGTTCGGGGCGATTCTGGCGAGCCTGGCGCTCATCGCCATGCCGAGATCGAGCACGGTCTGGATGGCGGCGGGGTTGCTGTGGATTCTGGACGCGAGCGTGAATGTGACGATGGAGCCGTTCCGGGCGTTTGTGGGCGATCTGCTGCCCGCCGGGCAGCGCAAGAGCGGGTTTGCGATGCAGAGCCTGCTGATCGGTTTGGGCGCGGTGCTTTCCTCCGCGCTGCCTTACGTGCTGACCAGCGGGTTCGGGGTCAGCAACGAAGCGACGGTCAGCAGCCCCATCCCGCACGCCGTCAAGTTGGCGTTCTACATCGGATCGGCGGTGTTCTTCACGGCGGTGCTTTACACGATATTGACCACGCGCGAGTACCCGCCCGACGACCTGGCGGCGTTTCAAAAGCTGAAGGCGGAATCCCGGGGCATAGGGCATGCCGCGCGTGAAATCCTGGCGGGCATCGGCCAGATGCCCAAGACCATGCGCGAGCTTGCCGTGGTGCAGTTTTTCACGTGGTTTGCCCTCTTCTGCATGTGGCTCTACTTCGTGCCGGCCGTGGCGACAGGCGTTTTCCACGGACAGCCCCTGGGCATCCGCGACGGCGCGCTCAAGCGCCAGGTTGAGAGTGAGGCCGGCCGGCCGTTCATCGCGCAAGCCGCGGCGGTCGCGCGAGCCTACGAAACGCGCAAGCAGGAGCTGGCGGAAGGGCAAGCGCGCAAGGACGCAAAGCACCCCTGGTACGATGTGATCCTGCATGTGCTGCAACTCAAGCCAGCCGCGCCTGATCCCGGGGCGCAGATTGACGCCAATGCCTTGCAGGCCCTCATTGCCAGCCAGTCGGCCGCGCCCGGCGCGGTGCGCGCGGAGGAAGCGGAGAGCCCGCTGGTGCAGAGTTTCGCGGCGGCGCTGATGAAGCACAAGGCGACCGGGCCGGATTCGCCGGAGACGGCGGCGGCGGCGGACGACATCCAGAAAGCGCTCGCCGCGGCGCGAAGCTATCAAAGGGGCGCGGCGTGGGGCGGGGTGTGTTTCTCGGTGTATAACGGCACGGCGTTTGTCTTTGCGTTCGCCCTGCTGGCGTTGGTGAAGCGGTTTGCCGCCCGGTCAATCCACCGCGTCTGCCTGGTGTGCGGCGGGGCCGGCCTGATTCTGGCGGTTGCCTTGCACCAGCAGTACTTGCTGATCGGGTCCATGCTGCTGGTGGGCGTGGCCTGGGCGAGCATTCTGTCCATGCCTTACGCGATGCTGTCCAACGCGATCCCCGCCGGGAAGATGGGGTTCTACATGGGGGTGTTCAATTTCTTCATTGTCATCCCGCAGATCCTGGCCTCGCTCGGGTTGGGGACGCTGATGAAGTCCGTGCTGGGGGATAATCCGATGAACGCCGTGCTGTTGGGCGGCGGCGCGATGGTGGCGGCGGGGCTCTGCGTTGGCTTTGTGTCAAAGGAGGTGGACGTGGTCGCGCCCGGGAAACGGAA
Source organism: uncultured Verrucomicrobiota bacterium (assembly GCA_964531815.1). GTDB lineage: Bacteria > Verrucomicrobiota > Verrucomicrobiia > Limisphaerales > UBA8199 > UBA8199. The sequence continues at coordinate 1,265 of CAZHEW010000429.1, read as the reverse complement.
GGGCGGAGCGGCGGAGGTATGAACCGCAGGGATTTCCTTCGCCGGGCTTCTCTGCTGGCCTCCGGCTTGATGTTGGGCTCGACCGGCGGGGCGGCGGAGGCCGGGTTCCCGACGGTCCGCCCCCCCGAAGACAAGCGGAAGTTCAAGAGCCGGGCGGTGGAACGCACCATCGAGACCATCAAGACCCGCATCGGCAACAGGGAACTGGCCTGGATGTTCGAGAACTGCTTCCCGAACGCGCTGGATACGGCGGTGGACTTCTCAGAGGTCAGCGCACGGCCTGACACCTTTGTGGTCTCGAGCGAGGTTGACGCGATGTGGCTGCGGGACAGCGCGGCGCAGGTCTGGCCGTACCTGCCGTTGATGAAGAACGACTCGAACCTGCAACAGTTGATCGCGGGGGTCATCAACCGCCAGACCCGCTGCATCCTTAAGGACCCTTACGCCAACGCATTTTGCCGGGACGACTCGCAGGTCAGCCCGTGGAAGAGCGACCTGACCGGGATGAAGCCCGGCGTCCACGAGCGAAAGTGGGCGCTGGATTCCCTCTGTTACCCGATCCGGCTGGCCCACGGCTACTGGAAAGCCAGCAGCGACCGCTCCCCGCTCGATGCAGCCTGGCGGGAGGCGATCCTGCGCGTGCTCAAGACTCTCCGCGAGCAGCAGCGCATGACCAGCCCGGGGCCCTACACCTTCCAGCGCCGCACCGAGGCGCAGGCCAACACCCTGGCCGGAGACGGCTATGGCCGGCCGTCAAAACCGGTGGGCTTGATCTGCTCCATGTTCCGGCCAACCGACGACGCCACGGTCTTCCCGTTCCTGGTGCCATCCAATCTCTTTGCGGTCGTGAGCCTGCGCCAGGCGGCGGAACTGCTGAGCCAGGTTCACCGCGACCAGGAAACCGCCGCCCAATGCCGCGGCCTGGCCAGCGAGGTCGAGCGCGCGCTGCGCGAACATGCGGTGGTGATCCATCAGAAGTTCGGACGCGTGCTGCCCTACGAGATTGACGGCTACGGCAATTACTACTGCATTGACGAGACCAGCGTTCCCAGCCTGCTTTCGCTGCCGTATCTGGATGCGGTCAGTCCCGGCGGCGCACTCTACCTTAACACGCGGCGCTTTGTTCTGTCGGACGCCAACCCCTACTACTGCACCGGCAAAGCCGCCTCAGGCCCGGCTGGCCCGCACCTGGGGCGGGACATGATTTGGCCGCTGGGCTTGATCATGCAGGGCCTCACCAGCATGGACGATCAGGAGGTGCGCCA
>CAZHEW010000428.1:0-3329 GCA_964531815.1 uncultured Verrucomicrobiota bacterium | reverse complement strand
ACCTCAGCATCGAGGAATCGCGCCGGCTGGTGCCGCACCAGAACGCCACCACCATGCAGGTCGCGATCTCCGTTGTCGCCGCGTCAATGTGGATGATTGAGCATCCGGACCGCGGCGTGCTCGTGCCCGATGACCTGCCGCATGAATACGTGCTGAAGATTGCCAAGCCCTACCTGGGCCAGTGGATCTCCAAGCCCGCCGACTGGACCCCGCTCAAGCACTACACCAACGCTTTCCGGGGTTACAACCGGCGGGAGATTGACCGGAAGGACCCCTGGCAGTTCAAGAACTTCCTCATCACCGACGGAGACTAAGATGATCAACCGCCGACTCCTCAAGAAACTGGCCGAACAGCACGGCACACCGCTGTTTGTAGTGGACCACGACCAGCTCCGCCACAACTACGCCCAGTTCAAACGCCATCTGCCCCGCGTCCAGGCGTATTATGCCGTCAAGGCCAACTCGGACCCCGCCATCGTGAAGACTCTTTACGAGGCGGGAGCGAGCTTCGACGTCGCCTCCATGCCGGAGTTCCGCATCGTCCACCAATACATCAAACACCTGCCCGACAAGCAGCGGCAGGACTGGATCTGGGACAAGATCATCTACGCGAACCCGATCAAGGCCAACGAGACGCTGCAGGATCTCAACCAATACAAGCCGCTGGTCACCTACGACAACTTCGAGGAGATCCAGAAGATCAAGAAGTACGCCCCGCTGGCCGGACTGGCCTTGCGCATCAAGGTGCCCAACACCGGCGCGATGGTCGAGCTCTCCTCCAAATTCGGCGCTTCGCCCGGCGAAGCCGTTGACCTGATCCTGGCCGCCGACAAGGCCGGACTGGTGGTCGAGGGGCTCAGCTTCCATGTCGGCAGCCAAACCACGAACTTCCAGAACTACGTGGCCGCCATCAACCTGGCGGCCAACCTGTTCAAGGAAGCCCGGCAACGCGGCTACACCAAGATGAACTTGCTCGACATCGGCGGCGGCTTCCCGGCCCCATATGACGACAGCGTCAAGCCATTCCGCGACCTGGCCAGCCTCATCAACCGGGAACTTGACCGCCTGTTCCCCAGGAACATTGAAATCCTGGCCGAACCTGGGCGCTTCCTGGTCGCGACCGCCGCGGTCGCCGTCTCCAAGATCATTGGCAAAGCCGTGCGCGACGGGAAGCTCTGCTACTACATCAACGACGGTGTCTATCACACCTTCTCGGGGGTCATCTTCGACCATTGTCATTACCACCTCAAGGCCTTCAAACGCGGGCCGAAGCAAATCTGCTCCGTCTTCGGCCCCACCTGCGACGCGCTGGACGTGGTCTCGATGGCCGAGCAACTCCCTGCCAACCTCGAACGGGGCGACCTGCTCTACAGCGAGAACATTGGCGCCTACAGCCACGCCTCCTCCACCTGGTTCAACGGCTTCGCCCCCGCGAAGGTGGTGCACGTGAATCAGTGAGTGGCCATCTAATGCCGTGACCTTGTCCCGGGCCGAGGGATCGGAGCGTTGGTCTTCGCGCCCTGGTCGGCAATCTTAGCATTCGCTTGCGTCAGGCGCAGGATTTCCTCGGCGGCGGTGCAGAAGCGCACGGGCACACTGGGAACCGGCGGGGCGTTGGTGTCCCCGACCTGAGGTTCGCCCGCATCGGCGATGCTCGCGACCTGGGCGACCACATTGCCGGCCTCATCCACGATGGGCGCGCCGCTGGCCCCGGGCGCGAATTCCGCCGTGACGTTTAGAAACAGGATTGGGCGGGTCAGCCGCCCGTTGGTGCGGCCGCGCTCATCCAGCATCTCGTTGCGTTTCCGGGTCGCCCGCGCCACCAAACCTTCTGTGAACATGAAGTAGTAGCCGCCGGGATGGCCCATGCAATAAACCGGCTCACCTGCCCGGACACCCGCGCGCAACGGCAGCGGCGGCAGGTCGGGCGCGTCAATCCGCACCAGGCAAGTGTCCGACTCCCGGTCCGCCGCCAGCACCGCCACGACCGGGAAGGCCCGGCCGGCGGCGTCAGCCGCGATCAGGTAGCTCTCTTTGACCCCCTCGTCCTGGGCCGTGACCACGTGGCAGCAGGTGGCCACGACGCCTCCTTCGCCCACGACAAATCCGGCGCTGCTGTTGAAGTGCCATTTCGGGCATTCCGGGCACCGGTAGTAATTGCCCACCGCCAGCGTGCTTTGCCGGAGCCGGTCGCACAAGTCGGGCGCCGCCAGCTTGTGGCGCGACCGCGGGGGCCGCCTTATGCTGGCGCCGCCGTTCCGAACCTGCTTCCGCAGGGCATCGTCCGACTTGAGCCGGCCTTCCCGCAAAAGCCTGGCGCAGGCCTTGGTGACCTTGTCCACATATTCTTCGTCATCAACCACAGGGCGCGGCGTTTCCGCCAGTGCCCCCGCACTGAGAAGCGCCAGGCCGAAGGCCAAAATGACAACAGTCGGGCCCGCCGGCTTGGACTCCCTGGCCCGCGCCTCGCGCAGGACGCTCAGGCTGGTGACCAGCGACCAGACCCATGCGCCGATGAAGAGCCCCGCCCCCGCCCACCCCAGCCACGCCACGGATTCGCGCGGGGCGTCATTGAACAGCTCGTTGTAGATTTGCAGGGCAAGCGTCAGGAACCAGGTGATGACCATCCCGAAGCCGGCGACTGCCAGAAGAAGCTGCCCGAGGCCTGCCGCGCGCCGCCCCGCCATGAGCGAGCCCAGACCGGGGGTGGCGCATTGATTGAGCAGCGCGGCGTTCCAGGCAGCGGAGCGGCTAAGCGGTTTGCGAGGCTGGCGCAGAGAAGATGCTCTCATACGCGTACATCAGAGCGCCAAGTGTGATGGGCAAGGCGAAGAAGACGCCTATGCCGCAGGCCATGAAGCCGGCCATATTGATCAACCCGCACACCACGACGAGGCCGAAGACCAGCCACCAATGCTTGCCGACCACCTTCCGGCTTGCACTCATTGCCGGCCAGAACTCCATTTGCCGGTCAATGATAAGCGGCAGTGAAAACATCCAGCTCGTGCTCAGGTAAACAGCGGGAACAATCATCACGATAAAACCCAACAACGCCACAAGGATTGGCCCCGCGGCAACGGCCTGTTGGCGCACCATGGTGATTATTGGCAAGGCCATGACTGCCGCCCCGGGCAACATCGCCAGGCAGGTCAGGATCACCACCACCACGTAGCCCAGCACCAGTTGGCCAAAGGCCAGGCGGAACCCGGCAAAGACATCGCCAATCTCGCCCGGCTGCCGGCGGATGTTCTTCAGCAGAAAGTAGTAAACACCACCCGTCAAAGGCCCGGTGAGAATGAGGCTGCCGAGGGAAACCAGTATGCCCACGA
>CAZHEW010000427.1:0-3333 GCA_964531815.1 uncultured Verrucomicrobiota bacterium | reverse complement strand
AGCCTCCGTCGCCGCAGTGAGGTCGAGACTGCCAACCTTGAGGTCGCGGTAGAAAAGGAGGGAGTTTGTCCGCGAATGGTCGATGAGCCGACGAATCCATACACCGCGTGCGGCATCGACGATGCGGCGAATCTCCGGATTTAAGCCCATCGATTGAGGTTCAGGCATGGCGTGCCAGCCTCGGGTCTTCTAGATCATCAGGGTGCCGCAACAAGTGGTTAGACAGAGTTGGATAAGCTGGTACAGGCTTGGCCCGAAATTCGCCACAGAATGGGGGGGGACTCTGAATTCGGCGATCTCATGAAGAGAATTGTGGGGCCGTCGGACGACAGTGTCAACACGTCCGTTCTGGTCGGCTATACCGTGGCCCTGAACGGCTATCTGGAGTATTGCCGCATCGGAACCATGAGCCGCCGCTACGGGCCTCATGCGAAGAAGGTTTCCTGAGGATGGGCGGCCAGGCATTCTGTCAGGCCGGGCAGGCGGAACGAGAGGAGCGCCTGGGCCTTTGCGCAATTCAGCGAAGTGTCCGGGGCGCGCGGGGCACCCTTGTATTCCTTCAACGAAGCCGCCTCAATCCGGGGGTTTAACTGCGGCCAGCGGGCTGCCAGAAGCCGGCCAATTTGCCAGCGCGACAACCGTTGGCTGCCGGCCACGTGATACAGCCCGGTCCGGCCCCGCCCCGCCAGTTCCCAGATGGCGCGGGCGGTGACCTCCGCCGGGATGGGCGAACGGAATTCGTCCGTGAACAGCCGCAACGTCTGCTCGGCTTGCCAGGCCCGGCGAATCTGCTCGTTGAACCCACGGTTGCCGGTCGGCGAGACTCCGCCGTTGAGCGAGGTGCGAACAATCGTGTGCCTCGGGTTGACGCGCAGGAGTTGCTCTGCTGCAACCTTGGTCTCGGCGTAGATGCTCAGCGGATTGACCGCCCCACTTTCATCGTAATTGCCCAACCGCCCGTCAAAGACCAAGTCGGTGGACAGGAAGACCAGCGGAATCCCCGCGGCCAGCTCGGCCAGCATCGCTGTGACCTCGACGTTGAGTTTGCGGGCCAAGGCGGGATTGACCTCGCATTCGGTGCTCTTGCTCAGCGCGGCGCAGTGGATGACGAGCTGTGGATTCTGACGGCGGAACTCGGTCCGCACGGCGGCGAAGTCGGTCAGATCCAGCCGGTCGCGGGTGAGCGCGACCACCGTCGCCCCGGGCGCAAAGCAACGCGCCGTTCGGACGAGGTAACTTCCGATCAGGCCGCCCGCGCCAGTGATCCAGACCGTTTTCAATCAATCAACCGCTGGGTCAGGCCCGTGTAGGTGTCAATGCGGCGGTCGCGCAGGAATGGCCAATGCGTGCGCGTGGTGTCCAGTCTGTCCAGGTCGAGCGGCACAAGGAGGGTTTCCTCCCGAGCGGGGCCGGCTTTGGCGAGCACCTCGCCCAACGGGCCGGCGGCGAAGCTCTGGCCCCAGAACTCGATCCCGTCCCCCGCCAGCTTCTCGTGCCCGATGCGGTTGGGCACCGCCACATAGCAGCCGTTGGCGATGGCGTGGCTGCGCTGAATGGTTTCCCAGGCAGCATGCTGCTGCTCGCCGAGGGCGGCCTTTTCGCGCGGATGCCAGCCGATCGCGGTGGGGTAGAAGAGAATCTCGGCCCCTTGCAGCGCGCACAGGCGCGCCGCCTCAGGATACCATTGGTCCCAACAGATCAGCACGCCGATCTTGGCGTAACGGGTTTGCCAGGCACGAAAACCGAGGTCGCCGGGGGCAAAGTAGAACTTCTCGTAATAGAGCGGATCGTCCGGGATATGCATCTTGCGATAGATGCCCAGGAGCGAACCGTCTGCCTCAATGACAGCCGCCGAGTTATGGTAGAGGCCCGCGGCCCGGCGCTCGAACAGCGACACGATCACCACAACCTGGCGCTCCTTCGCCAGTCGCTGAAACGCTGCTGTGGTGGGGCCGGGAATCGGCTCGGCCAGTTGGAAATGTCTGTAATCCTCGGACTGGCAGAAATACTGCGAGCGAAACAGCTCTTGCGTGCAGAGGATATGGGCCCCCTCCCTGGCGGCGCGGTCTGCGGCGGCGAGCGTCTTTTCCAGGTTCGCAGCCAGGTCCGGCGAACAGGCGGTCTGGATCAATCCGACGTTGACGCCTCGACTGCTCATGCAACTCTCCGCCTTGCTGGAATCGTTCCCGCTAAGCCAGCTTGCGAACGGTGCTGCGCGAAGCGCGCTTGATCGGTTTGGTGCCGCTGGCGGCAGTCTGGCCGCCGGGCGGCGGCACCGTCTGGCTGAACAGCTCGCGGATGTACTTGCCCAGGGTTTCGTTGGTCGGCCCGTATCCCGAGTGATAGATGTAGTGCTCCAAGTCGTAGAGCAGCTCATCGCCGGTCGCATACCGCTTGTCCCGCTCGCGGGCCAGCGCGCGATGCAGAATCTCGTTCAACCGGTCGTCAATCCGCGGATCCAGCGACCGGAAGTCCGGGATGGGCAGCCCGATCATGCGCTGGCGGGATTCCTCGGCTGTGGCGCCCTTGAAGATGTTCTTGCCCAGCAACAAGTGCGCCAGCACCACGCCAGCCGAAAAGAGGTCTGACCGCTGGTCGGTGATCTGGAAATCCGCCTGCTCGGGACTCATGTAGTCGGCTTTGCCCGCCACCACCTCGCCTTCGTTGTCCACCAGGAACCCGCGCGCCTTGGCGATCCCGAAATCTGTCAACTTCACATCCCCCTCGAAGGCAATCATGATGTTCTTGAAGCTTACGTCGCGGTGGACCAGCCCGAGCGGCTTGCCGTCCTTGTCGGTCTTGGCGTGGGCGTAAGCCAGCCCGCGCGCGACGCGGCTGACGATGAAGACCGCCAGTTCCTTCGGCAGGATGCGCTTCTTGTCGTCCAACTGCTGGGCGAACTGTTCGAGGTTCACCCCCCGGATCAGCTCCATGGCAATGAAATAGACGCCGTTTGTTTCCCCCAGGTGATAGGTCTGGGCGATATTGGTATGGATCAGGTCGGCCACCAGCTTGGCTTCGCCGATGAAGTTCTCGATGAACTGCTTCTGGTTGGCGTAGTTCTGGCGAATCACCTTGATGGCGATGCGCTTGACGAATTCCCGCGCGCCGAGTTGCTCGGCTTCATACACAATCCCCATGCCACCCTCATAGATCTTGCGTACGATCTCGTACCGAAACTCATTTTGTATTGTGAAAAGGGCCACGTGCGGATGGTGGTTAAAAGGAATTTACTGTCAAGCCCCGGGTGCAAATCCCAGGCTCAAACCGGCCCGCCCCCGGGGGTGTGAGACAAAATCCGTCCGGTTGAGGCTATGCCGCGTCTTTTTGTTG
>CAZHEW010000426.1:0-3334 GCA_964531815.1 uncultured Verrucomicrobiota bacterium | reverse complement strand
AAAACAAAGAACTGAATCAGGCCTTTGCTGTTCGTGAATGCCATGCCCTCCAGCCCAGCCATCACAAGCAGGGCGCACACCACCAGCAGCCACCGGTACCCAAACTGGTCCACGATCGGCCCAAAAATGAGCGAGCCGGCCAGGATTCCAAAGGGCAGCAGGGCCGTAAGGGTGCCGATGCTGTTATCGTCGAGGCTGAACCGTGCGGCGAGCATGTTGTTGGCCGAACCCAGTGACAAGAAGACGATGCCAAACAGCAGCATCCCCAGACAGGCGGCGCCGAACACTAGCTGGCGGTTGTACATGCGCCCGTAGCTTACAACAGACGCACGGCGTCAGGAAATCCGAAATCCGAAGGCCCCGACCGCCAGTGCGAAACCCCGAATGAGGCCGTTAGACGGCGGGCCCTCTGGCTGCCGGAGCGGAAGTTGACCACGGCTTCGGATCTCGGCTTCTTGGTTTCGAGCTTAGGTTCTGGCAGCAGTCGCCGCCCGTAACGCCAGGCATCCGGCGCCGTAAAGACCAGCGTCTGCGCCCAGCTTGGCCGCTTGGACCTTTACGCTCGTGATGCTGATGGGTTGCGCCCATTTCTTTGCCTCGACGTAGATGTCGCCGAGCAGATTGGCCCCTGGCCCAAACACGCCGCCGCCGAAGATGACCTTCTCCGGGTCAAACAGGCTGACGAGGTTCGCCACTGCCATGCCCCAGAACTCGACGGCCTGCGCCACGACCTCTTTTGCTACCGCGTCCCCATGGCCATAAGCGGCGAAGATGTCCTGTGCTCTTAAGTCCTTGTGCCTTCGTAACCCTGTAACTCCGCAGCCGGTCTGTCCGCTCGCTCGTTTCGCCAGTAGTTCCCTTGCCACTCTTGCCATGCCTTTGCCCGAAGCGTGATACTCCAAGCAACCACAGGACACGTAATTGCGCCGGAAAGGGCGGTCCAGGGCCAGCCAGCCAATCGCGCCGGCAATGTCGTGCGCGCCCCGCAGAATCCGGCCATCAACCATGACCCCGGCGCCAATACCGGTGCCGACTGCAAGAAAGATAGCGTTGCGGCAGCCTTTGGCCGCGCCGCGCCAGGTCTCTCCCAGGATGCAGCACGCGCGGTCGCTGTCTATTGCAATTCGGATGCGCTTGTTCTTGACAGCCCCCATGAGTTCGCGGCGCAGCGGGTAATCCTCCCACCCTTTGATGTTTGGCGCCCAGACCGTGCCAGTGTCGGAGTGGCTGATGCCGGGGACAGAGATTCCGAGCGAAGTGACCCTGAGCGCCTGGCTGCGGGCGCAGGCAAGAAGCCTGGCAAGTTCGGAGCAGATGAGTTCGCCCACCGCACGGCCGCGGCGCCCTGCGAGGGGAACCACGTTCCTGGAGGCTACTCTGCCGTTGGGACTGAAGATCGCTCCAGCGAGCTTCGTGCCTCCCAGGTCGAGCCCGATAACGACACCTTTGGTCATGATTCACATCCTGTGTTGGTGACTGGTGCGCACACGCTCGTAGACAGGCACCAGAACACTGGCGCACCGAACGTAATGCTGACAGCGAGATACCGCATTGGTTCTGGACTACTGCTAACCCACGGTGCCGCGGGAAGCAAGCGGGTTGTGAAGAGTTGCGAAGTGAAACAAGTCAGAGACTTTGCCAGCACCGGGCGAACCTGCCCGCATCAGCGCAGGAAGAACTGGGCGGCGGCGTCGGCGAAACGGAGGCCTTGTGGGGTCAGATGGAAACGGTCGGGCAAAAGGCGCCCCCAGCCTCGTTTTACCAACTGATCCATCTCATCGGCCCATTCCTGCTTCAAGTCATAGCCGGTAGTTTGGCGAAACTGTTTGAACGGCCAACCGCTCACCATGCGCAAGCCGAAAGCGGCGGTTTCGCCCGCGCGCCCGAGCGGAGGCAATTCTTCGCGAGATTCAATGGCGCGCTGGCCTTGCTCCAATTGCTCACAATAGAGTCGAGTATCCGACCAGTTCTTGGTCCGCACGCCGCGAACATAAGTGGTCGCGCTGGGGCCAAGCCCGTAGAAGTCCCCTCCGCGCCAGTAGTTGACATTGTGAAGACAAACGTGGCTGGGCAGGTTCTCGGTTGGGGGGGGCCGGCTGATGGTCCGGTCGCAGGCGAAGTTGGCGATTTCGTAATGTTTAAGGCCGGCGTTGGTAGCTCGCTCGACTAGTTCTTCGTACATGGCGCAAGCCAAATCCTCATCCGCATCGTCCTTGCGTGCCCCGAGCTGCGCGTACAGAGGAGTGTCTTCTTCGTAGATCACCTCGTAGCTGGAGAGGTGTTCGCTGCCCATGGCGATGGCCTCGTTCAATGTTTCGCGCCAGACTTCGAGTGTCTGGCCCGGGATGGCGAACATGAGATCAAGGTTCAGGTTGTCGAAGCCGGCTTGGCGCAGCAGATCGAATGCCTTGAAGGCCATCTGGCGGGTGTGAACCCGCCCGAGGCGGTCCAGCAGCGCTTCGTCAAGCGATTGCACGCCCAATGAGAGGCGATTGACGCCGGCAGCGCGGAGCAGCTTCGCCTTTTCGAGGGAGACGGTTGCGGGATTGCATTCCACTGTCCATTCTGTCGCCCCGGTTAGGTTGAGCCGATGCATCGCGTGCAAGATTCTCTGCCACTGTTCCAGGTTCAGAAGCGAGGGGGTGCCTCCTCCGAAGTAGATCGTGCGCGGGCGCAAGTCCCGTGCGACGAGCTCCAACTCTCGAATGAGCGCGGCAACGCAGCGATCAATCAGCTCGCTGCTGGCAGGCGCGGAGTAGAAGGCGCAATAGGCGCACTTCTGCGCGCAGAAGGGCACGTGGACATAGAGACTTGCTACCGTTTTGGAGGACGGCTGGACCATGATTACTTTGCCGCTGGCCATACACTTTACTCTCCAGCGCGGTTGACGATGGCAGCCCGGGGATGGGATTCGAAGGTTCTGGCAGTCCACTGTCCGACCAGCAACTGCTTCCGAGGCCGCATACTCTGTATTAAGCCTCAAACTCGGGCGAATCGTATTGCCTTGTGCCAAACCGGTCGGGCGTTTGCTTCCTGGCTCACTCGACTTGAAGGGCTTGATCGAGGAATTGGGGCAGATGGCCTAAGATAGCTGTTTGGCTGACGAGCAAGGTCACACCTGCCGCTTTAGCGGCTTTCTGCAGGTCCGTTGCCCTTTCACCGCTGAACGCAATAATAGGCAGGTGACGGGTGGCGGGGTTCTGCTTGAGGCTCGCAAGGGCGGGACAGACGTTGTTGTGAGTGGATTCCAGGTCGGCCAGCACTAGCATAGGTTTGGCTTCTTCAGCACACTCCGCGAGCTTCTCGGCGTCCGCAATAACCTGGACGCGATAAT